>CAZDSY010000104.1:0-11737 GCA_964508285.1 uncultured Paludibacter sp. | reverse complement strand
GTCGTAGCATAATCGAATGTTTTGTTGATTTATTCTACTATTTTATTAATTTCATCAATAATTTCTTTTGCAAAATTTTCGGCTTTCTCCGGCGACGATGATTCCGAGTAGATACGAATAATCGGTTCTGTATTCGATTTTCGAAGATGTACCCAGCCTTCAGGAAAGTCTATTTTTACACCATCGATATCATTTACCTCATATTCAGCGTATTTTTGTTTCATTTTTTTTAGTAAACCATCAACATCTACCGAAGGAGTGAGTTCTATTTTATTTTTCGAAATAAAATATTCGGGATAAAGTTTTCTAATTTCGGAAACTTTCATTTTCTTTTTAGCCATCAATGTCAGAAATAGAGCAACTCCCACCAATGCATCGCGTCCGTAATGACTTGCAGGATAAATAACGCCTCCGTTACCTTCGCCACCAATCACTGCATTGGTTTCTTTCATCTTGGTAACAACATTTACTTCGCCAACTGCAGCAGCATTGTATTCGCAATCATAGGAGCGGGTTACATCTCGCAATGCACGGGTTGAACTTAGATTGGAAACGGTGTTGCCCGGTGTGTTTTGCAGAATATAATCAGCTACAGCTACAAGTGTGTATTCTTCACCAAACATACTCCCGTCCTCACAAATTATTGCCAGTCGGTCAACATCAGGGTCAACAACGAATCCTACGTCAGCTTTTCCAACTTTCATTAAATTAGAAATTTCTGTTAAGTGTTCCGGTAGCGGTTCGGGATTATGGGGAAACTGACCGTTTGGTTCACAGTAAAGTTTTTCGATGGTTTTTACACCAAGTGCTTCCAATAATTGAGGTATGGCAATTCCACCTACCGAATTTACCGCATCAATAGCCACGCGAAATCCGGCATTTTTTATTGCTTCGGCATCCACAAGTTCAAGAGCAAGCACACTTTCGATGTGTCTTTTCGTATAATCGTTCTTTTCAGTTAGTTTTCCTAATTTATCCACTGTGGAGAATTCAAACGATTCGTTTTCAGCAATTTGTAAAACGCGTTCGCCTTCTTTCGCGTTCAGAAACTCACCTTTTTCGTTAAGTAATTTCAAGGCATTCCATTGTTTAGGATTGTGGCTTGCTGTAAGAATAATGCCTCCCGCTGCTTTCTCCATTGTAACAGCAAGTTCGGTGGTGGGTGTTGAAGCCAGTCCTATATTAACAACATCGAAACCCATGCCGAGTAAAGTGCCTGTTACCAATAAGTTAACCATTTCGCCCGAAATACGTGCATCGCGACCAACAACAATAGTGTTCAAAACAGATTTCCCCGATTCTCTGATAAAAGTGGCGTAAGCTGCGGTAAATCTTGTAATATCTACCGGACTCAGTCCATCGCCTGGTTTACCTCCTATGGTGCCTCTGATACCTGAAATTGATTTGATAAGTGTCATTATATGCTAAGTTTTAGTTATAAAACAAATAAAAATTAAAAAGCACCCACAATTTTATTCGGGATGCTTATATACTGATTACATTTTCTTTTTTTTTGATTATTCAAAATATTTATTTCATTAGGAAATGCTATTTGCGAAACTGAATTTTCAAATCGTAACCATAGGGAGTTACACTTTGCATATTACTCTGAAAACCAAGTTTTGAAGGAACAATAATTTTTGCCTGTGATTCGTTTCGTTTCATGTACGAAAGTGCTTCATGCCATGCGTTATTTGCTTTCGTGTAATCCTGATAATTAAAGGTTGTTGGGTAAGGAGAATCAATAGTATTCCAACTGAAAACAGTATCAGGATTTGTAGTTAATGTGTACTGCAGGTAACGTACCGATACCAAATCGTAGGTTTCAAGGGTGTCTGAAGAAGTAATATCTCCCGGGTCGGATAAATGAAAGTAAAGACCTGATGTAGTTTTTACAAATAAATTTTTAGGCCATGCCGTATTACCTTTAGGGAATTCAGATACAACCTCTATATTGTTTCGCTTAATATATTCTTCAATAAGCAAACGCTCGGCTTTCAATTGCTCTGCATAGGTTGTTCGGTCGTCGCACGAAATAAGTAATACAGCTGATACAAAAATACTTATGATAATTGTAAAGAGTTTATTCATTTTGTTTTAATTGTAATACAAATATCTGATTATTATTGCAAAATAAAAAGTTAAGAATAATGAATTAAAAAGCTCATTCTGATAATTTTAGAAAAAAAGAAAGGTTAATCTATTTTTCTGAAACTGAAATTTCAACATAAATTGAAGTATATGGCGGAATTTCCGGCTGTTTACCCTTGTTTCCGTATGCAAGATACCAAGGAATTACACCTTTCGCATTACAACCTTTCTCAATCAGTTTCAATATATTTTCTATGCCGACCAGCGTTTCTTTTTGCCCGATATGTATTGTATTGTTTTCAGTTAAAAGTAAATTGCCATCGAGATTAAAAATTTTGATGCTGAAATTACACTCATCGTGAATTTTTAAAGTTGATTTAGAGTTCGGGCAATTACTGTAATACCAAAATCCCGAAGCAGTTTTGGTAAATGTCGGATATTTATGGGCAACGTAAATTGTTAAAACACTGTCTTCCTTTTCAATAAGCGAATTATATATTTGTGTTAGCGCCAATGAAACCGAATCTGAAGCATCATTTTTATTCGATGGTAGTTGCGGTTTTGGTCGTGAGCATGAAATATACAAAATGGTAATTATCAGTAATATAAACAAGTATTTTGTCTTCACTTTAGTTTATCTGATATTTGCAATACTGATAATATCTGAAAATACTCCGGCAGCTGTAACACTTGCGCCTGCACCATATCCTTTTATCATCATAGGAAATTCGTTATAGCGCTCAGTAGTGATCAGTATAATATTATTGCTTCCCTGTAAATCATAAAAAGGGTGTAAACTATCAACTTCTGTTAATCCTACAATGCATTTACCCATTTCCATTGTTGCCACAAATCGCCAACGTTTACCCTCTGCCGCAAGTTTTTTTCTGCGTTCTTCAAATTCTGCATCAAGTTCAGGAATCGTTCTCCAGAATTCATCTATATGACCTTCGAAGTATTTATCCGGAATGAACAGATTTTTTTCGACATCTTCCTGTTCTACTCTGTATCCAGCTTCACGCGCGAGAATTACCAGTTTACGAACAACATCTTTTCCACTCAGGTCAATTCGGGGATCGGGTTCTGAATATCCTGCTTCTTTTGCCATTAAAATAGCTTTGCTCAGAGGTATTTCACTGCTTATTGTGTTAAAGATAAAATTCAAAGTTCCTGAAAGCACTGCCTGCATTTTCTGGATATGATCGCCACTGTTTATAAGGCTGTTCATTGTGTTAATTATGGGTAATCCGGCTCCAACATTGGTTTCAAACAAAAATTTTACACCTTTTCTACGTGAAGTATCTTTTAGTTTAATATATTTATCATAGGCTGATGAAGCTGCTATTTTGTTGGCTGTTACCACCGAAACGTTATTCTCAAGCAAGGATTGATACAAATCTGCTATTTCCTGATTGGCAGTGCAGTCCACAAATACGGAATTAAAAATATTCATTCCGATTACTTCGCGCCCAATACTTTTTGAAGTTGCATCCTGTCCTTCTTTGAAAAGTTGCTCACGATAATTATCAAGATTGATACCTTCACGACTGAAAAGCATCTTTTTGCTCGATGCAATACCTACAACCTTTATTTTTAAGCTGTTTTGTGTTATAAGCTTGGGTTGCTGTTTTCTGATTTGTTCCAGCAAACTGCTTCCCACTGTGCCAATACCAACAACAAATAGGTTTATCACCTGATATTCCGAAAGGAAAAATGAATCGTGAATTACGTTCAACGCTTTGCGTAAAGATTTTCGGTCTGTAACGAACGAAATATTTGTTTCGGAAGCACCCTGCGCGCAAGCTATTACATTTATACCATTTTTACCCAGTGTTCCGAAGAGTTTTCCTGCAATACCGGGCGTACGTTTCATATTATCCCCAACAATGGCTACGGTTGCGAGATCATCTTCGGAAAAAATATTATCAATCTCCCCTTGTGCAATCTCGGCAGCAAATTCCTGACGTAATACTTTGACTGCTAGTTCACTATCGGCATTGCGCACACCAATAGAGGTTGTATTTTCTGATGATGCCTGCGATACAAGAAAAACGCTAATGCCATTTTTTGCTAAAACTCTGAAAATTCTATAGTTAACCCCAATAACACCCACCATGCCCAAGCCTTGTATGGTAATCAATGAAGTATCATTGATAGACGAGATTCCCTTGATTGCTTTGGATGGTTCGCCTGATTTTTCTTGTGAAATATACGTTCCGGGCGCGTCAGGATTGAAAGTGTTTTTAATTACAACCGGTATGTTCTTGTGAAAAACGGGAAAAATAGTCGGAGGATAAATTACTTTAGCGCCAAAGTTGCACAGTTCCATTGCTTCACTGAAACTCAATTTTTCAATAACATATGTTGTGCTTATAATTCGTGGGTCGGCAGTCATGAAACCATCCACATCTGTCCAAATTTCAAGTAATCGGGCATTGAGTGCTGCTGCAAGTATGGCAGCTGTATAATCTGAACCTCCACGTCCAAGATTAGTTACAAAATTTGTAGTACTGTCGGTTGAAATAAATCCTCCGCAAACACTTACTTTAGGAAGGGTTTTAAAAGTTTGGTGAATTAATTCATTTGTTTTTGCAAAATCAACATTATGTTTTTCGAACTGATTTACTGTTTTAATAAATTTTTTTGCATCAAAATGTACTGCATCCCGAATAGTGTTTGCTACAATAATTGAAGATATTGCTTCACCGTAAGCAACTATAGTGTCTGTAATTTTCGGGGAACTGTCTCTTATCAGAAATATGCCACGAAGTATATTCGCCAAATCATTGAATTCTGATTTAACATCATCGATAACTTTTTGAATTTTTTCTTCTTCTACCACTGTATTGATCATATCAATATGGCGCACAAGCATAGTCCGATATTCGTCGATATAGTTTTCATCGCCTTGCGAGGCAAGTCTCGAAACTTTATAAAGTTGATCGGTAATGCCCGAAAGAGCCGAAACTACTACAATTACCGGTTCGTTTTCTGCTTCAACTATTTTCTTAACATTAAGAATTCCTTCAATAGAGCCAACGGATGTGCCGCCAAATTTCAATACTTTCATTTTACAGTAAATGAATTATATGATTTGTTATTCAATTTGCAAAATTAACCATTTTGACCGATATATTAGCGACTTAAATCAATTTTATAAAAGTGTTTTGAATTTTCGGAAAAATAGCGTACTTTTGCACCGCATTTTTGCATTGGGTATGGTCTCGTAGCTCAGTTGGATAGAGCAACAGCCTTCTAAGCTGTGGGTCGTGGGTTCGAATCCCGCCGGGATCACTTTAAGTTTTTAAAACACTTCTTCTCTTTGGTGAAGAAGTGTTTTTTATTCATGGTTGATTTGAGTTTTCGGAATAATTTTTCAATTCTTTAAAATTAAAAAAGAATATGTCAGTCTGCATTTTCGTGATAAAAGATTACTTAAATGTCCACTTTTCGGAAATTTAAAAATCTTGATTCAAACAAATAAAATTATATTTTTACATAAAATTTCAAAAATTCAAATTAACAAAAAGTATCATAATCATGAAAAAATATCTCTTAACAATTTCAGTGTTAATCATTTCTTTATCAGCATTTTGTCAACAAAATGATTTAACCGGACCGGATGGAAAACTTTTAGTCTCAGTAGTTGTAGAGCAAGGTAAACCTGTTTATTCAGTTAAATACAATGGAATTACAATGCTTGAACCATCTTCACTTGGTTTAATTACTACTGCTGGAAATTTTGCTGACAACATGAAATTTTTATCCTCTTCTAATAATAAAATTGATAAAACATATTTTCAGGAAAAAATCAAGAAATCAACGGTGCATTATATTGCAAATGAGCGGATTTACTCTTTTTCAAACATAAAAAATCAGAAAATTGATATTATTTTTCGAGTAAGCAATAACGACATCGCAATCCGTTATTACATACATCGTGCTGGCAATTCTGCCAACTGTATTATTCAAAAGGAACTTACAGGATTTAATTTTCCTGATAGAGCCACCGTTTTTCTTACACCCCAAGCTACCCCAATGATAGGTTGGGAGCGTACTAAACCAAGTTACGAAGAAGAATATATTGTTGATGCTCCGCTTGGTACACCATCGCAATATGGCGTTGGTTTTACTTTTCCTGGACTTTTTCGTATTGGCTCAGATGGTTGGGTATTGGTTTCAGAGACCGGCGTTACAAGCGCTTTTTGTGGTTCGAAATTAAATGAAGGAACTAAAGATGGACTATATACAATCGCATATCCTGAACCTGGGGAAAATAATGGTATTGGTAGTCATTTGCCTGCTATTTCGCTGCCTGAATATACTCCATGGCGTACAATAACTGTTGGCAATACGCTAAAACCGATTGTGGAAACAACAGTACCTTTTGATGTGGTGGAACCTTTGTACGAACCATCGAAAGATTACCGTTTTGGTCGTTCAACCTGGAGTTGGATTATGTGGCAGGATAACAGTATAAATTTTAACGATCAGCTTAAATATATCGATCTTGCTGCTGCCTTGGGTTGGGAATATGTGTTGATAGATGGATTGTGGGATCAAAATCCAACCATCGGTTACGAGCGTATGCCCGAACTTGTAAAATACGCGCAATCGAAAGGAATTGATGTGTTTATCTGGTATAACTCCAACGGCTACTGGAATAATGCGCCACAGGGACCAAAAAATCGTATGCACAATGCCATTGTTCGTAAAAAAGAAATGAAATGGCTGCAAAGTATGGGTGTAAAAGGGTTAAAAGTAGATTTTTTTGGCGGTGACAAACAGGAAACCATGAAATTATACGAAGATATACTCTCCGATGCCAACGATTATGGATTGATGATTATTTTTCACGGATGTACTTTGCCGCGCGGTTGGGAACGCATGTACCCGAATTATGTGGGAAGCGAAGCTGTGTTGGCTTCTGAAAATCTAATTTTTAATCAGCGAAATAATGACATGGAAGCTTTCAACGCTTGTCTGCATCCGTTTATCCGCAATGCTGTGGGAAGTATGGAATTTGGTCCGGTGCTACTGAATAAGCGTCATAACCGTACCAACGATGGTGGAAATACACGCCGCACTTCCGATGTTTTTCAGCTCGTAACTTCTGTTTTATTTCAGAATTCGGTGCAAATGTTTGCCTTAGCTCCCAATAACCTTACTGATGCACCTGCTTTTGCCATCGATTTTATGAAGAAAGTACCTACAACCTGGGACGAAACTGTTTTCATTGATGGCTATCCGGGAAAATATGTGATTCTTGCCCGTCGCCATGCCGATAAATGGTTTTTGGTTGGCGCTAACGCGCAAAAAGAGGCTTTAAGCCTGAAAATTCAATTTCCTGAATTTGCAGGGAAAACCGTAACCCGTTATGCCGACGATAAGAAATTTGTTTCGTTTTCGGATATCTTGAAAGTGAAGAAAAACGGCGAAATACCTGTTGTAATTCAACCAAATGGAGGAATAATTCTGACAGTAAATTGAAATATTTCCTGCTTAGTTCGCTAAGCTTTTTTTCTTAGCGCTCTTAGCGTACTTTGCGGTACAAAATATTTAACGCAAAGCTCGCCAGGTTCGCCAAGGTGTTTTTTATTTCTTTTTCATTGCGTTCCTTCTGCTCTTCAATTGAAACAAAATATTTAACAACAAGCCTTCCAAGGTTATCCTTCTACAACGCAATATATCTTATTGGAACTTATTAAAGAATTTTGATTTTTACTAAAATGCTATTCAACACAATATTATACGTGCGATGGCATGTGTCAATCGAGTTTAAAATGCTAAATTACTGAATTTTCATTCATTTAACACTTTTTTTTCAGACCATTTTCTTGTCAATATCACTTCTTATTTTTTTGCATTGTTTTATTTAGGGTCTGCTGAAAAACTGCATAATTATTGATAGACAGTCGAATAACACTGTGTTTTAAAATTTAGATGCGAACTTATTGAATATAAGTGTTCATTTCCCTTGCACATACTTATTTTTTTATCAAAAAATCCTGAAAGGATTTAATGTGAATAACCGCCGGTAAAACCGGCGGACAAGAATAATAGATAAAATGAACCCTGAATAGGGTTCAATAACAACATATTATAATTATGTTCAACCCACTTGGGGGTTGTGGATCTGTGGTCATTCACATCCCCCAGTTCCGCAAGCTTCACTGGGGGTTATTAGCTACGCTGACCGTTGGTTCACATTTAGCCACTTCGTGGCTATAAATAGTTTTTCAGCAGACCCTAATTATCAATTGATTTTTTTATTTTTGTTGTGAATTATTGATTGAAATAATTCTTATTATTCGCAAAGATATACTTAATTGAAAATCGATATCATATATTGAATGAGATTGATTATTATTCTGACATTGGACTTTATTATTCTTGTATTACTTGATATTCATTATTAAAATTTGCAACCAAACTCAAGTGCGGATTCAGCACTTTAAAAACTGAAAACAACTAAATGAGTAAAGTTTACAACTCCTTATTATTTTTATTACTGATACTATCAGGTAATGTTAATTCTCAATGGGTACAGATGAGCAGTCCTTCGGGTGGACAAATCAGTAGTATTATTGAAAGTGGAAGCAATATATTTATTGGGACAAACGGAGGCGGTGTATTTATGTCATCCAGCAATGGATCAGGTTGGTCAAGAGTAAATTCAGGTCTTACAAATTTAAATATATCCTGCTTTGCAGTTAAAGGTTCAATGCTTTTTGCAGGGACAAAAGGTGGAGGTATTTTTGTAACAACAAACAATGGGAATAGTTGGACAAATGTTTCCAATGGTTTGACAGAAAAATCTGTAACTGCTCTGACAATAAAAGGTTCTGTAATAATTGCTGGCACTTTAGGTGGAGGAATATTCTTTTCGGACAACAATGGTACTGAATGGACAGAGAAAAATACAGGATTACCGGGAACTGTAATTACAGCAATTGTTGCCACGGACTCGCAAATTTTTGCGGCTGTTGAAGGTGAAGGTGTATTTATTACAGTAAACGATGGGGCTAACTGGAGTTCAGTAAGCAGTGGTTTAAGTAATAAAAGTATTGAGTCTTTACTTGTAATCGGAACCGGTATTTTTGCCGGCACAAATGGTGGAGGAGTTTTCAGGACAACTGACAATGGTTCAAATTGGGTAAGTGTAAACAACGGTTTAACCAATACCAATGTACAAACACTTACAGCAAACGGATCGGATATATTTGCTGGTACTTATGAAGCAGGGGGTATATTTTATACGAACAACAATGGAAACAGTTGGAAATCTGTAAATATAGGGCTTGTCAATCGTGATATCCTTTCTTTAAGTTTCGTTGGCAGCAAATTATTTGCCGGAACAAATGGAGGTGTATATATTTCAACTGACAACGGAAATACATGGACTGCATCAAACAATGGAATTTGTGCAACACATATTAATTCATTGTCTTCGAATAATGAAAGTTTATTTGCAGGAACAACCGGGAACGGAGTATTTTTATTGTCAGACGAAGGTGTAAACTGGAATGCTGTAAATTCGGGAATTGAAAATCCCTATATAAAAACAGTTCATGTTATAAATTCAGATGTATATGTTGGTACCAACTGGGGTTCGTACAAAACTATAAACAATGGTGCTGACTGGTTGGAATTATATAAAGATTTTTCGAGCTTTAATAAGTTTAATATTAATTCAATAGTAGTTTCAGGTTCCAATATTTTTGCAGGCACAGTAAGTGATGGAATTTTTATGTCATCAGATAACGGGGCAAACTGGACAGCAAAAAATAATGGTTTGACAAACACCTATATTACTTGTCTACACATCAGTAATTTGGGACTGCTCGCAGGCACTTCGGGTGGAGGTATATTTTTATCAACAAATAGCGGAGCGAGTTGGGTTGAATTTAATTCAGGATTAACATATAAAATTATCTCAACAATTGCAGTAAACGGAGATTCAATTTTTGCAGGCAGTGCTGCCGGAGTTTTTCAGTATAATCCCAAAACATCTTCATGGATACCTAAGAATTCAGGTTTGTATAAAAATGTTTCATCATTGATTTTTGATGGTTCTTTATTGTTGGCAGGTACAAAACGGGGAGTTTATTTATCAAAAAATTATGGTACTAACTGGACAGAAATGAGCGATGGACTTATCAACAAACAAATACTCTCTTTACATACTTTTGGCAGCAATGTTTTTGCAGGAACTGAAGGATCAGGTATCTGGAAAATTTCTGTTCATCAACTTACTGATGTTCCAAATTTTGAAAGCGTTTCAAATGTTAAACTATTCCCAAATCCGGCTAATAATATTGTTCAGATTGAATCAGGTAACTTGTATAACAGTGATTCAGGATTAACCATCTATGACATTCGCGGTAACTTAGTTAAATCAATCAGCATTGATTCGAACTTTGGGAAAAATACACAATTTAATGTTGATGATTTGAATAATGGAATCTATATTGTTGAATTAAAATCTGCGAAAAACATTACTTTTGAAAAACTAATTATTCAAAGGTAATCATCAGAAATTCTAAACTTTGCTCTATTCCATAAAAAGACCTAACAGGTTTCAAAACCTGTTAGGTTTATAATCAGCATATTATGCTAAATTCGGAAAGAAATAAATCTCTGAGAAATTCTATCACAATTTAATCTTCCATTTGTTTAACTGCTTCCACAAGTCTGACAAACTCACGGCGATAACCATTATTATCAACTCCTAAACCTACGCGGGCAAGTTCAGCCACTTTGCTGTAGGTTGCATTTCCTTTGAAATCCGATTTTCGGAGCAAATGTCCGAACATTGCCACCGCCATAGCAAAATTCATATCTTCGGTTGGTTTGCGATCGAAAGCACTTAAAAGTAGCGGCACTTCCATTTTTATGCTTTTATCCGAATCGGGTTGTTTGTAGCGGAGTTTCACATTCAGCATTTCGTTGTTAAATTCATCTTTGCTCGGAGAAATTTTTGTATTTTTCTCCTTCTGATATTTCAGATTGTCAACGCCGCCAAAAGTATTATCCACACCCACCGGAATTATTTCGTAAAGCGCGGTAACGGTATGTCCTGCACCCAATTCGCCGGCATCTTTGGTGTCATCGTTAAAATCTTCCTTGTTCAGCATACGGCTCTCGTAGCCAATTAACCGATAGGCATTTACATAAGCCGGATTAAATTCCACCTGTAATTTCACATCTTTTGCCACCGTAAACATAGTTCCGCCAAATTCATTTACAAGCACTTTATTTGCTTCCTGAATATTATCAATATAAGCATGATTACCGTTCCCTTTTTGAGCTAAAGTCTGAAGTTTGGAATCTTTATAATTTCCCATACCGTAACCTAAAACTGTGAGATAAACTCCTGAGGAACGTTTTTCTTCAATCAAGCTTTCCAACTGATCGTTCGAACTTACACCCACGTTGAAATCGCCATCGGTACAAAGAATGATACGGTTGTTGCCGCCTTTCATAAAGTTTTTCTCAGCGATACGGTAAGCAAGTTGAATTCCAGCGCCACCGGCTGTCGAACCGCCTGCTGTAAGGTTTTGCAAAGCTTCGATTATCTTTTGTTTATCACTTCCTGACGTTGATGGAAGCACCTCTCCTGCTGCTCCGGCATACACTACAATTG
>CAZDSY010000103.1:0-11880 GCA_964508285.1 uncultured Paludibacter sp. | reverse complement strand
TTATTACAGTTTTGTACTCGCAAATGGGCAAATACCCATAGTGCTTATATGTTATGGGTCAGTGTAAAAAACAAGAAGACAAAGTTTTTGCGTATGAAAAGTCTTTGACGAACTGTCCGCTTTTCGACATGAAAAGACTTTTCGGTTTTGACAGACTTTTGACTTCGGACAACTTTTACGGGCGGACAATTCCTCGCAGACTTTCGAAGGAAAGATTTTGATTTCTGCGTTTTAGACAGTGACTCATAAAGACAGAAACCTTGAAATTGCGTTTAGACAACTTTTCTGTTTTCTCAGGCTTTTTGGGTTTGCGGGCGGAAGTGACTTTTAGAAAATGAAACTCCGGAATTTAGGAAAGTGACAAGTTGGGCTGAGAATGAAACTTTCAGACTTTGTTTAGAGACAACTTTTATGAATTCTGACTCAATTCTGTCTGAATTCTGTTTTGAGAGATTTTTACAATTATCTGCTGAGAAACATATTCTCAGAGGACTGAAAACTTAAAATTATTGCGTTAATTTACGGACGTTTTGACTTGATAGCTTTTTGCGTAGAATTGACTTTACTGTTTTGACAGACTTTTCGCATTTTACGAGCGGAAAGTGCATTTAGACAAAGTTAGAAAAGACGGGCAGAATCGTTATTCGAAGCGAATTCTCGCCACACGACTGAAAGCAAAACGACTGAAAACAAACTATATGACAAAACACCGAACCCATAACACACGCCTATGCGCTTTGGGCGGCTAATGTGCTTTTGGCAGTCTTTGCGCCCGCATTTCCTTTGTCGCTATTGCGACAGGAAATTCGCCCGCAGACCGCCCAAGCCCATAGCCTCGGTCGTTAGGGGGCATTATAAAAAAAAGAAAAAGACATTGTGAGTCAAACGAATAAATAGAAAAAGATGCAAAAATATTCCGTAAATCAACATTTAATTGAGACAATTTTAGCTTGGGTGAATTCAGGAGAAATCGCTATTCCAGAAATACAAAGACCATTTGTTTGGGACAGTTCAAAAGTTCGTGACTTGATGGACAGTTTGTATCAAGGTTATCCGATAGGTTACATTATTGCTTGGAGAAATCCAAACGTTAGACTTAAAGACGGCAGTTTAAGCGAAGGGAAAAAAGTACTCATAGATGGACAACAAAGAATAACAGCTTTGACAGCTGCCGTTCTTGGACAATATGTAATAAACAAGACTTACCAACGAGTAAAAATCAAAATTGCATTCAACCCAATAGATGAACGATTCGAAGTTCAGAACCCTGCAATTCTTAAAGACAAAACTTGGCTACATGACATTTCAGAAGTGATTAAAGGAAGTGTTTTGAAAATTGTGAGAGAATATTTGAAGCTCAACCCTGATGCAGATGAAGAGCTTGTTGAAAAGACAATAACAAAGCTGATTAATATTCCGAAGAAACAAATTGGACTTATAGAATTGTCACCCGACTTAGACATAGAAACAGTTACAGAGATTTTTATTCGCATAAACTCAAAAGGTGTGGTTCTTAGTCAGGCCGACTTCGTTATGAGTAAAATTGCCGCTGACACAGAAAACGGAGGAAATGAACTTAGAAAAGCGATTGACTATTTCTGCCATTTGACAATCGCCCCCGAATTTTACACACATATCGTTGACAATGACCAAGAATTTGCAAAAACTGAATTCTTTCAGAAAATGCAGTGGCTTAAAACTGAAAACGAAGACCTTTATGACCCAGATTATAATGATTTAATTCGTGTTGCATTTACTTCTCAGTTTAATCGTGGTCGACTTTCAGACTTAGTGAGTTTACTCTCAGGAAGAAACTTTGAAACAAGAACATTTGAATCTGAAATTGCTCAACAATCATTCGCAACACTTAAAAAAGGAGTATTGAATTTCTGTAACGAAACTAATTTCAAGCGGTTTTTAATGATTATAAAATCTGCTGGCTTTATTTCGCCTGAACTTATTCGTTCACAGAATGCGATAAATTTTGCTTACATACTTTATTTGAAACTTAGAGACCTTGGCGTTAATTCTGTAGCAATTGAAAGTTACGTAAAACGTTGGTTTGTTTATTCCGTCCTGACAGGTCGTTATTCTGGCTCTCCTGAAAGCTCATTTGACTTTGACATTAAACAAATATCACAGAAACCATTTGACGAATATCTTAAAGAAAAAGAAGACGGAGAATTATCAGATGCATTTTGGAATGCTTCATTACCACAAAGTTTAGAAACTTCAGTTGCAAGCAGTCCTTATTTCCATGTATTTCTTGCGTCACAAGTGAAAGCGAATGACAGAGGATTTTTATCAAAAGACGTATTAGTAAGTGATTTAATTTCGCTTCGTGGTGACATTCACCACTTATTTCCAAAAGACTACTTGAAAAAGAACGGTTTAGACAAGAGTAGATACAATCAGATTGCAAACTATGTTTATATGCAGTCCGAAATCAATATAAAAGTTGGAAACAAACCACCGAAAGAATATTTTAATTTAGTAATCTCACAGCTTGAAGACAACAATTTACAAGTGAGTGGAATTTCGACTAAAGAACAACTTTTTGACAACTTGAGAATGAATTGCGTTCCGACTGAAATTTTAGAAATGGAAATTGACGATTATAACGAATTTCTAACTCTACGGAGAAAGCTCATGGCGACCAAAATCAAAGATTATTATCATTCATTATGACAAAAATAACGACCCCCTAACACACGCCTATGTTCATTGGCTGGCTGACGCGCATTCCGGCAGTTTTGCTCCCGCATTCACTTTGTCGCTGTGCGACAGCGAATGCTCCCGCAAACCGCCAAATGCCCATAGCCTCGGTCGTTACCAGCAAGCCGAAAAAAAATAAAGGATTCAATTCATTTAATCGAATTTATAGAAAAGAATGAACAGAAATAATTACATATTGACAAAAATTGAAAAAGAATTAATCAACTTAAAAAGTATGAGGAAAGCGGTTTTTATTTTTTCGGCTTTGTGCCTTGTTTTTGGAACTTCAAAAGCAGAAACACCTCGTTTCGTTAATCTTGAATTATTAGGAGTATATAATTTAGTTGGCGTTTCATTTGACAGTCGTTTTAACGAATCTTCTAAATTTGGCTATAAAATAGGGATGGGGTATGGCTACGAAGATTCAAACAATTGGCAAGGGTGGTCAATTGAAATGGGTGGTGACAATGCTCGATTTAGAACTGCGCCAGTTGGGTATTTAAGAAACTTGTTATTGAATCAAGTAGTTTCTGTTCCTATGAATATTTACTATTTATTTGGAAAAAATAATAGTTATTTTGAACTAGGAGCTGGATTAAGCCCTTATTTTGCAGATTTCAAACTAAATCATTTTGATGGATTCAACTATTATGGCTTTTTGCAAACTTCTTACAGATACGAAAGGGAAAAATTAGTGTTTTCCATAGGCTTAGATATTCCATTTAAAACACCAGGTTCTGATTTTGAACAAACAATCGGTCTATACCCAAAATTATCAATTGGATATCGTCTTTAAAACAGCTAAAGAAAGTTTTATATTTTGTATTGTTGAACAAAACAAAAATTTGACTTATTTCATATTTGGCTGATAATAATGATTTTTAATAAAAAAACATATCCATATGAACAACCAACAATTAAAATACATAATTGCTGTTTTAATATTTTTGTTTGTGTGTATTTACACAGTTTTTGCGCAGACTAATGATTCTATAAGAGTAGAAACTAGTATTTTAGGCATTAAATACTATAAAAACAATCAAAAGCTATATTATCAGGATTTAGGTGAAATTTTCAAACCAAATCCATTGGCATATAAACAATATAAAAGTGCTATTAGAACATTCAATACCTCAGCATTAGTTCTTTGTTTGGGAGGTGGTTTTATTGCTGGTGGAACCATAATGAGCTATGAACCTGTATTGTATGGCGGTGAACCTGATTGGACAATGGCGTTAATTGGTGTTGGTTTTGTCGGAGTTTCGATTCCATTATTTGTAATTACAAAGCAAAGAATCTTGAAATCAATATCTACATATAACAATGGTGTATCTATTCATAATAGTCCTGAAATTTCGGATATTAAAGTTCACGTAAATGATATAGGTATCGGGGTTGTTGTAAGTTTTTGATTTATCATTAATTTTTTAAATCACACTGAACGAACCTCTTTGTCTTCGTTGTTTGGGTAGCAAGTCTTCTGTCTTGCATATTATAGCAGAAAATAACAGACAGAAACTAATCGCCCAAAAAGCAAAAAAAACCACTGCAAGTTGGTGAAAATTTTTAATTGTCTTGCAGTGGCTTTTATAGCTTTTTGATAATAGGCAGAGCGGTCACAGTACATTGTTTTTTTGCCCGGTTTGACAGTTTAAGTGCGTTTTGAAAGAAAAAAACAATGAACTGTGGAGAGTATATTTTTAGCTTTGTACGTTTAGACAAGTTTATCGAGCTATTTCGGCTGGCTGACAAGAAAAGACAAGAATCAAAACAGACATATTGCATTGACAAACAGAAAATTAATACAACTAAAATAAATGAAAACTGTATAACGACTAAACGGCCAGCTGGTAACACACGCCTATGGGTCACAGGCTGGCTGACGTGCACTTAGCGGGTTTTGCGCCCGCTTTCGCCTTGTCGCTGTGCGACAGCGAATACGCCCGCAAACCGCCCGTGCCCATAGCCTCGGTCGTTACCAGCAAGCCGAAAAAAAAAAAAGAAAGGAGAAAATTGACAACGAGAATTGCAAAAATAACAAACATTGTAACTGCGTGTTTATACACATTGACAATGTACGCAAAGAATTAAACAAACAGGAGCTAAACAAAAGGCGGAGCCGGTTATTAAATTGTTTCACGCAACTTAACCGACTTCCGCCCCGCTCCCAAACTTAAAAAAGAAAGGAGACAACAAAGGTATACATTAAATACAAGATACAGAAAACTATGCGGGAGAAAGAGAAAGCACACTTTAAACTCACGAAAAACAAGAATTCATTTGATAAAAAGTGCACAAGAGATAAGTTTACTAACTGAGTATTTTGAGTGAAATTAGAGATCTCAAAGTATTCACAATATTAAAATTTTATGAAAAGACAAATAACAAACTCGTTAGCAATATTAATAATTGCAGTTTTATTTAATAGTTGTGTTGATCCATTATTAACACCACTACCTGCATGTAGTTGGGTAACTGGAAATACTGGTCAGTACATTGCATTTAACACTCTAAATTTAAGTACTACTGATTATTCTAACTTAAATTCAAGTGGCACAAATGGTTTAGAGATATCAGGAAGTGAATTCTTCCCAATAAGTAATAATAATTATGGGTTTAAATATTTTTTTGATAGTAGTAAAAAAAACCTCGATAGTTTGAAAGTTGATATAACAATTAAAACAGATGCTTGTTATGGAACTACAAGTACTTCAAAAACCTATGTTTCTGCAAGTACTGACCTAGATTATCAGGGGTTTTCAAATCAGAGTTATGTTAAGGACATAACAAACGAAAAGCATAGCGCAACTATTATTATCGTATCAGGTCCATGGAAAAATTCAGAAGGTAAAGTTGGCACAGTAACATGGGTAAAAACCTATGCAAGTAAACCTTTTGGAATGCATTTTGACGGATGGTCAGATAGTAATGGTACATTCAAAGAAATAAAAACAGCTCAATCGTCTATCACTCGTAAAGTTTACATATCAGACAAGTATCAATTATTATAAAAAACAGAAAATATGAAAAGAAATATTTATTTTTACGTTGTTTTTTTCGCAGTTATATTGTATTCTTGCAAAGATGTCAGTATTGAAAAAGACAAAAGTAATCAGTCAGCAGAAAACAAAGTAACTGAAAATGTCCTATTTACAGGGGAAACCGTCTATTCGAAGATATTAAGAACAGACACTAAAATACTTGGTTATTCTTCACAAAAGGACAACTCACTTTCAAAAGAGTTTCTTGAAATTTTAGACGAGACAACATCTCAATTAGACAGTACAAATTCAGCAATGAAAGTAAAAGGATTTGGGGCTGTATCTTTGACTGTCAATGGGATTAATTTATCTGATTTAAGCAACAACATTCCAAGTGGTTTGCAGCGTATTAAAGCAGCAGCACCAGTGTTATATGGTCAGAATGTTAGTTTCACTCTTTCAAGGAATATTCCTCAAAATATAAAAGGTTCGCAAAAGTCAAAATTTTCTATTTTATCAGATACTACAGTTACGATGTATGTACCTGAATTGGTGGAAATATCATCCCCTAAAGTAGAAACTAGTAAAGATTTAATGCCATACTGTTTTTATAAAGATTTCGTTTTGAAATGGAATACAGATTTAAAGAATGAAAATGGATTGGTTGTAGTTGTTGAATGGTCTGGAATGTATGTTACTGGACAAAAGGAAAACAAATATGTAAGAAACATTGATGTGATAACCGATGATAATGGTAGTACAACTCTGAAAAATGAAATTTTCAACGGTATTCCCGAAAATGCAATTGCATTCATTACATTGCTACGTGGTAATATTGCCATAGTTGACGATTATTACAGTAAACAGGGTAATGTTGACCCATACAGTCTGATTGCCGAGAGTCATGCAATTTTACCTTTTGTTTTAGTTCGTAATTTAAATTAATAATTTGCTTCACACAGGGGATAACTCCCCTGTGTGAACTTTATTCTCCATGAAGAAAACAATAACATATTTCCTTATTGCCGTATTATGCTTATCGTGTACTGACGATATTGTAGTAAAAGATAATCCAGAAACTGTTTTTCGGGCTTTTTGGAATAGTATGAACGACCATTATGTGAATTTTGAGGTAAAACAAGTTGATTGGGATTCTCTTTATCAAACATACTACCCTAGAGTGCAGTCAATGAAATGTGATACAGAGCTTATTCCTGTTTTTAAGGAAATTATAGATTTGCTGAAAGATAAACATATTGTAATTGCAATAAATAAAACTATATACATTCAAAATGCTGAAATTGATACAGCTAATTTAATGTTAGTAAATAATGCTAACTATAAATTCAAATTAATTGAACCATTCATCCTAAAAAATGGATTTACATTATATCAAAGTGAATTAAGAGATTATATCTGCATTGGGATTATAGAATTTTATTCATCCTTCAATACTGAATTATTAAGATCAGAGATAAAAAAGCTGAATTATTCAAAAGGAATTATTATCGATGTCAGAAATAACAATGGGGGCTATATAAAATTTCCGTTTGAAATTTTAAGTTGGTTTTACAAAGGAGAAAAACCGTTGTTTTATCAAAGCTTCAAACAAAGCCCTGCCCAAAATGATTTCAGTGCCCCCAAACCGTTTATATATAAAGGAATCGATGTTATCCCAGACTCTATCCCACTTATTCTGTTAACAAATTCAGGTACATACAGCGCGGCAAATTTTTTTGCATATATCGTACACGAGTTCCCTAATTGCATTACTGTCGGCTTACCAACCGGTGGAGGGGATGGTCCTATTCATACAGAACTTTTGCCAAATGGTTGGACACTCACATACCCGTACTTCAGAAATTATTCGCTCAAGGGTGCACGATTCGAAGAAAAACTTGTGCCTGATTACTCCATAGTCAATACTAATCCCATGATGTACGATGAACAATATATAAAAGCACTTTGCCTACTTGACAGTATCAACAAATATCCATATATTGATTATAAAAAGATATGGGACTAAAGATGAAAGATTTAATAACAGGGATATTTGTATGTTGTTTTCTTAGCGTAAATGCTCTTGTAGCTCAAGACTTTAAAGAAACAGCAACTACTAACGAATGGGCTGTTCGCTCTGGTTATATGGAATACAATAACTCAACGGTCATACCTAGCGGGCTTCCAGGTTTCAGCACTGCTATAAATTATTATTTTCAAAAAAGATTATCAGATGGTTATCCATACAATTTCGAATTTCAAACAAAGCTTATTTATGGGTATTTAATGAAACCGGAAGATAATAATGGGTTAAACAAACCATATCATCATGCAGAAATATCTGTGGGGGCATTATGGTCATATAGTATTCCTGTTTCAAAATTAAACATAGATGTAGGTGGAGGTTTATTGTTTAACGCATTAGCTGGTTATAACCCAAGTTTCAAATTTAACGATAATTATTTTGCACAATTACAACCTTACGGTAATTGGCTGCTAATGCCATCTACAACATTAGGATTTCAGTATCAATTCAATAAGATAAAATTAAAATCGAAATTTATCATTCCATTATGTGTCGGAGGTTTTTATCAGGATTACCAGAATTATCCATATCTTGAAAATAATATACCTTCATATATATCTACGCCAAATACATTGGCATTTTGCAATAAATACACAGCTATTTTTGCCGAAATGGATTGTTATATTCCTTTAAGTTTGTCTTCAAAGAGAAAAACTGATTTGAAAATTGGTATTTACATTGACAACACAAATGGCAGTATTAATTATATAGTAGAAAAGAAACGAAATATTGGTATAATTGTAGGTGTTCAAATTAAATAGATTAATCGCCCAAAAAGCAAAAAAAAACACAGCAAGTAAGTGTATATTTTCAATTGTCTTGCAGTGGCTTTTATAGCTTTTTGATAATAGGCAGAGCGGTCACAGTATATTGTTTTTTTTGCTCGTTTAGACAGTTGGAGTGCAATTTGAAAGAAAAAAAACAATGCACTGTGGAGAGTTGATTATTTTGGCTTTCTGCGTTTAGACAAGTATATTGAGTTATTTTGGCTGGCTGACAGGAAAAAAAACAAATTTATTGTACTGACAATTAGAAAATTAACACGACTGAAATAAATGAAGACTGTATAATGACTGAACGGCCAGCTGGTAACACACGCCTATGGGCACAGGCTGGTTGACGTGCAATTAGCAGTCTTTGCTCCCGCATTCACTTTGTCGTTCCACGACAGCGAACGCTCCCGCAAACCGCCAAATGCCCATAGCCTCGGTCGTTAGGTGCAATTTTGAAAAAAAGAAATGAAACATAATTTATAGACATGAAATTTATATCACAAAATCCAATTATTATGAAAAGAATTAATTTCACTTTTTTATTTTGTCTGGTTCTCGCTGTAAGTTCTGCTCAAAAACAAGACTTAAAACTTCCGCTTACAATTCATAACGGATTTAGTACTCATTCAAATGTATTTTCCACCTTAAACCGCACCAAAGAATTAACAGACACTTCAAATATAGCAAAAGGATTGAAATATCTGACAAACCTGAGAATGGGTAGCGCTGAGATTTATCCAACAGCAACAACCTCTATTTGGGACAGTTCATTTAGAAATACCTTTGGCTATATCTTCGGGACAGATAAGAATGGCAAAGAGCAATTAATTATAGACAAGAACAATAATGGTGATTTTACAGATGATTCTGTTTTTGTGATAGATACACAAAGTTTAGATAATAAAATTCCACTTGAAAAATTAAGTAAAGTTAGTGTTGAATATGACTGGGTAGAAAGTGGGAAAAAAGTAAAGCAATTTATAAATGTTCATATTGCATATAATCCTAAATTCAATATCACTATCAACCGACAAAAATTACAAATCGGTTGATTTTGTTTTTAAGTTGTTTGTGTTTAAATATTTATGTTTCTTATTTTGTCATTTCCCAAAACCTACCTCTATCCTAAAAGCAGGATAATTGGACGTTTGGACTTTTGTTTTTTATACTTTCTTTTTTTCGTTTGGCGTAAGTGCGTTTGCAGTTTTCAATTAGCCACATTATATCTAAATGGCTTATCAAGTGAATTCTAACCAATACAGCTACTGTTGAAAAGGCTTTCTTTGTTTTAGTAATTGCCTTCAATGCAATCAACAACAAATGAGCTATAAGCGTACACCATATCTGAGTTCTTATTCCATTCTCTGTCTCTGAGTAGAAATAATGAAGTTGGAAGTTTTGTTTGAGCTTCTTGAACATGGTCTCAATATTCCAACGTTTTTTATACAGAAAAGCTACTTCTTCATTTGAAATTTCAAAATTATTGGTAATGAACTTGTAAACTCTTCCCTTTTCGTCCTTATAAGTTAGCTTTCGCAAGCAAAGTGTCTTTGCTTTTTTATTTTCAAGGTATTTGATATGGATATGCTCCTGTTTCATTACACCAAATTCCTGGTCGGTCAGCTCTTTCTCAAAAACCACCTGCTGAACTTCATATTTGGCATTATCTTTAAGGCGACAAACAAAATTTACACCTTCCTCACTCCAATGGGCAAACTGCAAGTAATGATTATAGGCCTTATCAAACACAATCATGCTGCCAGCAGGCAATATAAGATGCTTCAGGAATTTTTTATCATGCATCCTGGCTTCACTGATTTTTACAAACTTTGCTGTATCTGCATGTGCATCTATCATCATGTGAACCTTTAAGCCTCCTTTTTTCTTCCCATCTCCTTTAGGATTGCGCCCAACACCCTTCATTATATCCGAAAATAATCGTATTGTTGTCGAATCAAATATGTAGAAATCTTTAAACGAAACACCCTCTATTCGGCTGACCGACAAAACCGACGAAAAATGATTCAGTAGCTCAAAATAAAAGTCTTGAAACAATTCATTGCTTCTGTCTCTTAGTCCATCACCAAAGGTGCTTTTAGCTGGTGAACTTTCTAACCCCAAATAATTGAGTTTACCCTGCAATCCAAGCATTCCTGCACATATCTCACCGCTCGAATCACATCTGCTAAATACACCAAAAAGCATTGAAACCAACTGAATCCAAGACGGGAATTGCTTATAATACTTATCTGCTCCATGTTTGCTTACCAGCAAATCAAATTTATTTCTTGGTAATAATTCTATTATTTGATTGAAAATCGGCTGACCGACTAATTTTTTTTCAATATCTTTGCCCATGTTGTAGTATTTTTTGTTTCGCAACTCAAATATACAACAGTAGGGCGATGACTTCGTGTTATTGCCCTATTTTTTTTATTCTTGTCTAAATTGTTTGTCGGTCAGTAGTGATTCAATATATATGGTTATATATTTGCTCAGCACGCAACGGCTACATTAAATGGTAAGAAACTTGAAATTATACCAAGTCGAGACTTGTCTTATAACACTTTTACTGTGTTTGATAATGAAGTTTCTTCAACGGATGGTATTTCGCCAAATAAATACTTGAAAGACAGCAACAACGTATATAGAATTAAAGAAATTGACATAAACGAGAAGGTTCTTATTCTCGAAAAAGAAAAAAAGAAATTTACAGAAATTGAATCTGCACAAACAGGTTTCCGAGTTCCGTCATTTTCTGAAATAGATTTAATCTCAAAGGAAAAAGTTACGCTGGAAAATTATAGAGGGAAATATGTTTTTCTTGACTTATGGACAACCTGGTGCGGACCTTGTATAGAAGAAATGCCTAAACTTAAAGTTCTTTATGATAAGATAGATCATTCAAAAATTGAGTTTATTGGAATTGTAGGACAGGTTAACTTTGAGCGTATAAATAAAATAATCAACGACATCGGAATAAATTGGAAATTAGTTGAATCTACAACTGAAAATTTGCTCTTCAACAAATTTAAAGTAAATCATTTCCCTACAACTTTACTTGTTGACCCAAATGGGATAATAATCAGAAGTAATATCCGAGCTGAAGAACTCGAAAAGATTATTGAGAAAATACCATAAAGAACAAAAAACTGCACCTAACACACGCCTATGTTCACAGGCTGGCTGACGTGCACTTAGCGGGTTTTGCGCCCGCATTCACTTTGTCGCTGTGCGACAGCGAATACGCCCGCAAACCGCCCGTGCCCATAGCCTCGGTCGTTATGGGTCAGTGTAAAAAACAAGAAGACAAAGTTTTGCGTAT
>CAZDSY010000102.1:0-12017 GCA_964508285.1 uncultured Paludibacter sp. | reverse complement strand
ATAGCCAATTTCCGGTAAAGTAAAGTTGTTATTCAATCCTTTTTTGTAAACTCGTACTTAGCCTTCGGATAAAAATCAATTTTTCAGCACTTTAAACCGACGTTTCACCATATTCCCTTCTTCATCTTCTATTAAGAGTGTATGATTCCCAATGGCGGGTGCTACTTCAATGGTGTGTATTCCGTGTGTTTCTTTCATAAATTCGTTGTCGATATGCCAATAAATGGTTGCTCCTGGTTTTCGGTGTACAGCTTCGAATACTAGTAAGCCAATTTCACCTTCAATGCCTTTGGGTATAAAAATCGATGTGTTGTTATCGGGCGTCAGAATATCCATTACTTGTTCACCGGTTGCTTGACATCCTTTTAAATAAGGTGGTAAAGTGTTGTAATCAGGATGATTTAGACGATAAAAATATTCCTGTGCAGGTGGAAGCACAAAGTAGTTTTGAATCTTCATTTTACTTACAGGGTAACAATCGCCGGTTACACGAAACATACCTGTCGAATCGAGAAAAACGGCTGTATGATAAGGACATGATTTTACCCGAACGCCATTTTTGGGAATCCACATTGTTTCGCTTTCACAGTTTGGACTCGCTCTAAAACCACTTTTTTTACATACTTCCACTTTTTGCATATCCTGTAGCGGCTTTTTAAACCATGTTCCGATGCGTAGGGTTTTAAATATTTCAAACATTACAGGGGCAGCGTGTGTAACACCGGTAAGTCCCGGACGACCTTCGCCACTGGCATTGCCAACCCAAACGCCAACAGTGTATTCAGGAGTCACACCTATTGCCCAAGCATCCCTCGAACCGATGCTTGTGCCTGTTTTCCATGCAATTTTATGTGTCGATGCAAAATATTCCCACCCAATTTCACCCCATGGACGGTTTACCGTGGTCAACGCTTCGAGCGTAAACCACCATGCTGCTGCACCTGCAATGGGTGTGATACTTATTCGTTTTGCTTTTTTATCCGTTTCATCTTTTATAAAAATTGTTTTTACGAAATCGGTATTATAGTAATTTTCATCTTTTGCAAACGATAACAATGTTCGTCCCATGCCTGCATAAACTGCAGTTGCTTCGAGCAAATTTACTTCAGCACTCCCCAAAATCAGCGAAAGTCCATAATTTTCGGGTGAGCGGTTTATGGTCGTAAAACCGCATTGTTGCAAGAAATTATGAAATTTAACCACTCCGTGCTGATCCAGTTCACGCACTGCGGGCACATTTAACGAATGCGCTAAAGCCACATCGGCAGGAATTACGCCCTGAAAACTTTTTTCGAAATTTTCAGGAGCATAAGCTCCAAACCGTGTAGGAATATCCGAAACTAATGAATGGGGCAGAAGTTCTCCTTCGTTCAGCATGGCAGCATATAAAAACGGCTTCAGAATACTACCTGAACTGCGGTTGGCTATGACGTTATCTACATAAGGAGCATTATTTAGTTTATCTAATTCCACGTTTCCTACATACGCTCGTGTTTCGGCGGTTCGCGTGTCGAGCACAATTATAGCAATGTTTTGTATATAATTGCCTGAATAATACCGAATATATTTGTTGGCTATACTGATTGCATTTTTCTGGATCTCTGAATTTATAGTCGTTTTTAAGGTTTTTCCAGAAATGCCATCACTGATGATTTTGTTGAGCAAGTGTGGCGCTATTTGTGGCAAAGCAGAAGGTTTTTCTGGCAAAGGCTCAGCTTTAGCAAGTTCACAGGTGGTTTTGTCAATGACTTTCTTTTTGTAAAGTTTATCGAGTAGTCGATTTCGTTTTTTTAAATAAATAGTCTGATTTTTTCCCGGAAAAATCAATGCAGGTGCATTTGGTAAAACTGCCAACGAAGCAGTTTCGCCCCACGACAAACGGGAAGCCGGGCGACCAAAATAACGCCATGCTGCAGCATCCATTCCAACAACATTTCCACCATAAGGAGCGTGTGAAGCATATAGTCTCATTATTTCGTCTTTACTGGAACCAATTTCAAGCCTGATAGCAAGTAAAATCTCATAAATTTTGGCAAAAATATTACGATTTTGATGGTTTAAACTCAATCGGATAACCTGCATTGAAATGGTACTGCCGCCACTTACAACTTTTTGCGATTTTATATTTTGTATGATTGCTCTGAAAAAAGAAACCGGATTTACTCCCGGATGGATATAAAAATATTCGTCTTCAAAATATTTTATACATTCCTTGAATTTATAGGGAACAGCATCAACCTCAGGGAAGCGCCATTGATAATCATCGGCAATGCGAGCCGAAAGAAAATTACCATTTACATCTTCGATAACCGTGCAATATTTTGTCTGAAAAAGTGGTTTCGGTAATGCAAAAGTAAACCAGATAAGAAAGATAAAAAACGCCATCAGTATCCAAAAACGAGGATAGGGATAAATCAGTCTGTGTTTTTTCCAGAAGGTTTTAAGCGAATATAGAAAGTTGTTAAAGGAAAAGTTGGGTAATTTTTTTATTGAGAAATACATTATTCTTGTGATTATTAAATCGAATATAAAAGCACTAAGATTAAATAAGAGATTCTTTGCCCATAAATTATTTTTTGTTTGATTATGTGATTCTTGTAATAGGGATTAAAGAATCTTAATATTAGCTTTAGTTCAATATTTTAAAAACTTGAAAGAAGTTTACCCAATAAATTACTTTCAGAAGAGTTCTTGAAATATTTTAAAAAATATTTATTCTGAAAACTTTTCAATTTCTTTTATACTTTTATTATAAGATCTTGTGAAAATTTACCTGCTTGTATTTGGCGAATTATTTACAGTTTTATATATATCTTCCGCTTGTACAAAACATGCCCTACAGCCCAACAAATACCAACGAAAATCAGTGCAAACAACAATGAACCCGGATAATTGCCAAAAGTCGGTTGTAGTATTTCTGTGTAAATGTACGATTTAATTGAGACCCATTCTCCGCGTAGTATAAAGCCGATATTCCCGGTGAGTATGGTAAGTAATGCCCCGAAAGCATACACGAAAAGCGGATTTACCCCGAACGATTCGAAAAACACGCTCCATTTTTTTTTCTCTTTTATGTCGATAAGCCAAATTAATAATGCCAAGAGCAGAGAAGCTAATCCGCAGGTTGTGAGTACATAACTCGAAGTCCATATTTTTTTATTAATCGGGAAGCCGTAGTCAAGTAAAAAACCGGCGAAAAGGATAATAATACCAAATATGGATAATTTCAACACTTTATCTTCGAGATGTTTGCTCTCCGAAATTATTTTTCCTGCCAAGTAACCAAGCAAAACATGCGCTATGCAAGGCAACGTACTAAGTATTCCTTCCGGATCGAAAGGAACGCGTGTACCATCGGCCATCGTGTCTTTGTACATGTGCGTAACGCCCAACACAGCACGGTCAATTACAGCGATAATACTTTCCTGGCTCATATCGTAACTGTTGGTAACAGCTATCAAAACCCAATAAAACAACAAGATAAAGCCGACAAGCCATGGAATAAATTTGGGACGAACGATTAAAATAATTAGCGTTCCGAAAAATGAAACCAACGCTAAACGCTGCAATACGCCTAAAATACGTAAGTTTTCAATGTCGCTCACAGCCTGCCACAAACGCATAAAGTAACCGATTTCCTCCCCTCGCAGGGTATTAAACTGTCGCATAGAAAGACTTAACCAACCAAGTCCCAATCCGATTAGAAACAGCAAAACCGTACGTCGGGTGAGTTTGAAAAAGCTGTCTTTAGTCAATCGAAAATCAAGTTTTTTGTACGACAAATACATTGAAACACCCATGATGAAAATAAAAAACGGGAAAACCAAATCGGTTGGCGTGAGTCCGTTCCATTGCGCATGACCCAAAGGAGCATATACATATGACCAACTTCCGGGATTGTTAACCATAATCATACCGGCAATCGTTATGCCACGCAATACATCCAACGAAAGCAATCGTGTTGGCGCTTTATTAGTGTTTTTTGTCATATTGTATCAGTTGTTAATCACAGGCAAACTTAGTGATTTTTTCTTTGAAAGGAATAAAGATCCGTGAAAAGATTTGAAAATTCTGCGAAAACAATGGAGGAGTAAATTCGCATCAAGAATAAAAAAATGTGTTTTGTGAATTCTTTAGAAATGAAAAATATCAGAAAACAAAATTCCGATTCTGACGAAATAGAAAAAATGACAGATTCGATACGTCGTCCTACTTATTTGCACAACTAATTCTGGAAAAAGTTTTATTTGAATGAAATTAATTTCAACAAAGCTTATTTCAGCCAAAGGCTAATTACAACAAAGTTAATGTCTGCAAAGCTAATTCCAGTGCAGTTCATTTCAGTTTAAATCATATCACCAAAGCTCATTTCAGCCAAGGGCTCTCATCTCAACGAAGCTAAATATTCTTCCTATCCCGCCAAACCTGCCATGAGTTAAAAATATTTTGCCAAAGCACATACGCTCCGGGTCCAATGGACGAAACAGGATTGAGATACATTTGAGCCAGCCATATAGCAAGTACGGTATTTTTCTGGCCGAGTCCCTGACCACAAGCTACTGTGTCGTTGTAAATACGTCCAATTTTTCTGCCAGTGAAATATTGTGCCAGACATACCACCAACGCTCCAAGTGCAATCATCAGGTTGATCATGTCATTTTTCTCAGGTTGTTGAACAATGTAGAAAACCGTTCGACCTGAAACAATAACGAGCGCTATACTCCAAAGATAAAACGAAACTTCGGAGTATTTTTTCAGTTCACCTGTAAGTTTTGGAAGATATTTATTCAGGAAAAATGCGAGTATTAGTGGCATAACCAATAAAAAGAAAACTCTTTCACCGATACCCAAAAACGATGTGAAAAATGGTAAATCCTGATTTGTCCCAATAAAAGAAAAAAACACCGGAGCCATTACTGCAACAAGCAAATTACTTGCTAAACTGTAGGCAGTTAAACTTGCTACACTGCCGCGAAGCATGCTTGTAATAACAACTGCGGCAGTTCCTGTTGGTGCAAGCACACAAATCATAACACCTTGTGCGAGGGTTACATCAAAAGGTTTTAATAACATAAAAATCATCAAACTGCCAAGCCCCTGAATCAGTAAAAGCCACAAATGCTGTTTTTTAAAATGGATGTCGCTAATGGAAATATTGACAAACGTAAGCAGCAGCATGATAAAAATCAGGTAAGGAATAATGAACGACAGCACACTTACATAATTGTAAAGCAATGCTCCGGTAATCATTGCCACCGGCATCATGTAACCTTTTAATTTTTTCAGCATAATTGTATTATTTTGTAGCTAGGAGCTGGGAGTGAGAAGCGAGGAGTGAGAAACGAGAAATACCAATCACTAATTCACCAACCACCAATCGCTAAACCTTTTCCTTCAAACGATTGTCAATTTTTCTTGTAAAATATCCGTAAAGCAACAAGGCAACTGCCGAAATGAGACCGATACCTACAAAAACGAACCAAATGTAGTGTGCATTTTGCGTTGCTGCGGCATAAGCTTCGGGCGTATCGAACCCACGCGGATCGGGGCAATATTTGTCAAGCAGAAAACCTGAAAGTCCAAATGCAAACAGATAAGAAAAAAATGAATGCAGATGACTGAATCCTAAATATAGTCCTTCTTCTCCTTTGGGCGATTGCAGTGAAAAATACTCCAGAAAGCGCGGCGAAATAAAACATTCGGCTACTGCTTGCATGGCAATACCAACAATCATCATAAATGCAACGGGATGCAGTCCGAGAATTTCGCCTTTCCCAATTAACGAACCGCCTGCCATAACTAATGCCGAAAGCGGTATGATGAGCATACCAATGGTCATTGATGTAAGTGCAGTACGTTTTTTCATAAAAGATGTAACTAAATTAACCAGTAAAAATACTACCAGTGGGTTTACGTTTGCATACCAACCGGGTGACGCACTTTCGCCAATCATTCGGATAACATATTTGGGCATGGTAGCGTACATTTGGCTCTGTATCATCCAGAATCCGCTGATTATCAGTATTAATACGAGCAAACGTACATTTCCCAAAACTTTGAGCAGTCCGCGTCCTATTTCCGCAAAACTTTTTCCTTTCCCTTCGGTTTTAACCGATTTATAAAAAAAGAAAACTGCAATCAGTGCCAGTAATGTCATGGCTGCCGAAAAATAATTCAGATATACTAGGCCCTGATCGCCCATACTTTTTCGTAAAGGGTCCACAACGGTTTTGCCTAAAAAAGCACCAATATTTACCATCATGTAAAATACTGCATAACCTTTGGCACGGGTTTCGGCTGTAGTTTCACGGGCTACGGTTCCCGAAATTACGGCTTTAATAAACGATCCTCCGATAACTATAAGCACCAACACCGGTATAATTGACCATCGTAAATAACTGCTTTCAAGCCCGGAAAAAGTAGTAGTCATTTCATAATCAACCAAACCTGCACTTTCTAGAAGTGTAGGCAGTAACCCTAAACCTGCATAGCCAAGCGTAAGCAGAAAAAATGCCAATATTATGGCTGAACGAAACCCGATTTTGTCAGACAATGCGCCCATAAATGTAGGCAGTAGATAGAGTAATGCCGAAAAAGTTCCGGATATTACTCCGGCTTCAATATCCGAAAATCCCCAAACGTTGGAAAGGTACAATGTTATAACTATAAAAACAGCATAATACGCTAATCGTTCAAGTAACTCCACCGAGTTTGCAACCCAAAATGCATTGGAGAATTTCTTCATAAAAATGTTTTTTATTTTTTTCGAATCGCAAAAATAGCAAAAAACAGATAGCCTGAATATTTTATGTAACTTAATAATAATTAAATATTTGAATTCACTACCAATTGACTTTTGAAATTAATGGAAAGTTAAACTGCAATTTCATCTGCTATTCAACAATAAGCATTTTTCTTTGTTGTTCAGTCTGAAGTATTATTTTTGCAAAATGTAAACAGAAAAATCAAACATGATTAAAAGAAAGTTATTGGTTTTTATTGTATTTATTACAGTAGTTCCATTACAAATTTTTTCGAAAGAGAAAACGAACGACAGTATCCATCTTTCCGAAGTAGTGGTAACAGGAAGTAAAACTGAAATTGCTCGTCGTTTGGTACCTTTATCGGTATCCCAAGTAACATCAAAAGACATCGAAAATAGCGGGCAAATAAATGTATTGCCTGCCTTAAACAGTTTTGTACCGGGGTTTTTCGTTACCGAACGCAGTGTGCTTGGCTTTGGCGTTGCAACAGGCGGTTCAGGAGCGATTACTATGCGAGGTATCAGTTCTCAACCTAACACAAGTGTGTTAGTACTTATTGATGGGCATCCGCAATATCAGGGTATTTTCGGACATCCATTGCCCGATGCGTATGTGGCCTCAGATATTGAAAAAGTAGAAGTCATTCGTGGACCTGCTTCAATTCTGTATGGCTCCAATGCCATGAGCGGCGTTATCAATCTTATTACCAAAAAGCAAAAGGATGAAGGGCTCAAATTAAATCTTGGAGCCTCATACGGAACGTACAATACCCAAAAATATTACGCTACGGCAGGTTTCCGCAAAAATAAATGGAACGCTTTTGCCTCGTTCAATCATGATCGTACCGATGGTACAAGAGCCAATACAGATTTCAGAATTTCGAACGGTTATTTTAAAGCCGGATACGAAATAAATCCCCACTTTAGTGCTGTAGCCGATGTAAGCCTGGCACAGATGAATGCCAACGATAATGGTACAATTTTTAACCCGGTTCCTTTTAATATTGATATTTTGAGAGGAAAAGCTGCAATTTCTGTCGATAACAGATTCGATAATGCCGATGGTTCAGTAAAAATTTACCACAATTTCGGACAACATATTTTATCGGATGGATTTGAAAGTACCGACCGAAACAGCGGTGTAATGCTCTTCGAAACATTCAAAATATGGAACGGAAACAGTATTACCATGGGCTCCGATATGAAACAATATGGCGGAATCGCCAACAGAGGAGTTTCTGCTAATCTATATAAAACCGTGAACGAATTGGCATTTTATGCTTATACTCGTCAGCAATTTTTTAATCGTCTGATATTAAATGCAGGTTTACGTTACGAAAATAACTCGGTTTACGGGAATGAATTAATACCGATGATGGGAGTTTCGTATATCCATAGCGATATTACATCTTTTAAAGCATCAGCATCGAAAGGTTTTCGCAGTCCTACGGTTATGGAAATGTATTTGTATGCTCCGAATCCCAACTTGCAGCCCGAGCGTATGATGAATTATGAAATAAGCTGGCTTCAGACACTTTTAAATAATAACTTGCAGTTCGAACTCACCGGATTTTGGGTCAAAGGTGAAAACCTCATTCAGGTAGTTCCTCCGCTTGTTACCATGCGTCAAAATGCAGGAACTTTTAACAACAAAGGTATCGAACTTTCAGCCAAATACATAATTCAGAAAGGCTGGATGTTGCTTGGAAATTACAGCTATATAAATATAGAAAAAGCAGTACTTGCTGCTCCGAGACACCAAGCAAACCTAAGCTTAAATTACGCTCACAAATTTTGGAATGTAAACATTGCCGCACAATTTATCGACAAACTTTATACCCGAATTACTCCGGCAGTGGATATCCAAACATATACTTTAGTTAATGCGCGTGTATCGGCACAGGCATTACCTTGGCTTAATGTGTTTATCATGGGAAACAATTTACTGAACACAAAATATGAAATTAACTATGGATATCCTATGGCAGGTATTCATTTTAATACCGGCGTAAATTTGAAAATTTAATCCTCTATAATATTTGGGTTCGGATTGCTGTTTCAAAATTTTTGTTTTTCAGCTTATGAATTTAATAGTTAAGAATTTAACATTATTTTGTCTGGTTTTAGTTTTGTACTAAACTTTAAAGTTCACCATTACATTTAATTTAACAAGCAAAAATTGTATCTTTGCAAACCTTAAACGGAATAATGAACATTCGGGATATTTTTTTGATATGTTAAAGCAGCAACTTCAGCAAAAACTTCAACAAAAACTTTCGCCGGCACAAATTCAGGTTATTAAAATGCTTGAAGTGCCCACGCTTGAGCTTGAGGAGCGCATCCGACAGGAACTGGAAGAAAATCCTGCCCTGGAGGAAGGACCGGACTCTGAAAGTTCGGATGCTGATATTGATGACGAATTTGGGAACGAAGATGAAGGCGGAAATGATGACTTTGACTTGGATGACTATATGGCTGACGATGATATTCCCGATTATAAACTTAAAGTAAACAACACTACAAAAGACGATAAACGCGAAGAAATTCCCTTTTCAGTAGGGATGACTTTTCATGAATATCTGATTGATCAGCTTGGATTACAACAACTTAATGAACACGAACATCAGATAGCTGAATATGTTATTGGAAACATTGACGATGAAGGCTATCTTCGCCGTGAACCTGAAGCAATGGTTGATGATATAGTTTTTCATGCAGGCGTAAACACTTCGGATGAAGAAATGTATCGCATTGTAAATGTAATTCGTGAATTTGACCCACCCGGGGTAGGCGCATTTGACTTGCAGGACTGCTTGCTTTTACAACTCGACCGAAAAACGCAAACTCACGAGATTAAAACTGCAAAGGAGATAATTAAAAATTATTTTGAAGAATTTTCGAAAAAGCATTACGATAAAATCATTCGCGCACTGGGTTTGGATGATATTTCTTTGAAAAAAGTTATTGCCGAGATTGTAAAACTAAATCCAAAACCCGGGAATGCATGGGGAGGTAACATTCTTGAAAAATCGATGGCAACCATTGTTCCCGATTTTATTCTGGAAAACAACGATGGACAACTAACAGTTCACCTGAACAACAGCAATATTCCCGAACTCAGAGTGAACGGAACTTACAACGAAATGTTGCAGGATTATACATCGAATAAAAAAAATCAGACACGCGAAATGAAAGATGCTGTGATGTTTGTTAAGCAAAAAATCGATTCTGCACGCTGGTTTATTGATGCTATCAAACAACGGCAACAAACATTACTCACCACCATGAGCGCTATCGTTGAGTTTCAATACGATTTTTTTACCGAAGGTGACGACCGATATTTGAAACCAATGATTTTGAAAGATATTGCTGACATTACCGGATATGATATTTCTACCATTTCAAGGGTGAGCAACAGCAAATACATACAAACTGAATTTGGCATTTATCCGGTGAAATATTTCTTTTCCGAATCCATGACGAATGATTCAGGCGAAGAAGTTTCAACCAGAGAAATTAAAAAAATTCTTCAGGAATGTGTTGATAATGAAGATAAAAGACATCCATTAAACGACGATGCACTTGCTGATGTTCTCAAGGAAAGAGGTTATCCCATTGCACGTCGTACGGTAGCAAAATACCGCGAACAACTGAATATCCCAGTTGCACGATTGCGAAAGGAAATTTGATTGGTGATTGGTGATTAGTGATTGTTGTTTGTTGTCTTTTTTCCTTGTTCCTTACTCTTTGTTCGTTTAAGAAAATGAAAAAATTTCATAAAATAGTATCGTTCGTGTTACAACCACTTTTCATGCCGGTTTTCGGTATGATATTGCTTGTAAGCATGGAACTTTTTTCGGTTTTTACTTTCGGATGGAAGTTGAATGCTGTGTTGGTAACGTTTGTTTTTACAGCATTAGCTCCTGCAGCTCCTATTTTATTGCTTATGTCGAGAGGAAAAATTCGCGATTTATTTATATCCAAACGAGAGGAACGAACTATGCCTTATTTATTCTCGTTTATTTCGTATCTATTCTGGACATTATTTCTATGGAAAATTCTTGATTTTCCCTTATCGCTGGTTGCCATGGGAATTGGAGCCTCAATTTCAATTTTAATTATAACAATTATCAACCTGAGATGGAAAATCAGTGCGCACATGTCGGGCATTGGAGGACTTGCAGGGGGAATTTTTGGTATTTGTTATCGAATGGCTATTAATCCTGTTTGGCTTTTTGTAATTGTTCTAAGCCTTTCGGCGCTGGTGGCATTATCGCGTATCGAATTGAAAGCCCACACACCCGGGCAGACACTGGCAGGTTTCAGCGTTGGTTTTGCTTCGGTATTTTTTACAGTGATACTTATTTAAATGCACTGAAAACAGCAAATTGGATTCGTATCATCTATCATAAAATCACAATAAATTAACATAAAATATGATTACAACAGACCAGCTCAAAGATTTGCTGGAACGCGGGAGCGCGTTGAGGAGGTATCTTTGACATCGATTCGAAACTGATTCAAATTGAAGAAGAAGAGTTACGAACACATGCACCAGGATTTTGGGATGACCCCAAAGTGGCTGAAGCCCAAATGCGGAAAATAAAAGAGTTGAAAAACTGGGTGGAAGGCTTCGATGGTGTGAAAACAGCACTCGAAGAACTGCAATTGGCCATTGATTTTTATCGCGAAGAAGCGGTAACCGAAGAGGAAGTAAATATTGCTTATCAGCATGCACTCGAACAGGTAGAAACGCTTGAAATGAAAAATATGCTCTCAAAAGAAGAGGACAGAATGGGAGCTGTAATAAAAATAGTTGCCGGCGCCGGCGGGACCGAAGCGCAAGACTGGGCAGAAATGCTCTTCCGTATGTATCAGCGTTGGGCTGAGCGCAACAATTACAAAGTTGAGATTACTAATATTCAAGATGGCGACGAAGCAGGTATCAAAACTGTTACCATGCAAATTGAGGGTGAGATGGCTTACGGTTATCTGAAAAGCGAAAACGGCGTGCATCGTCTCGTTAGAGTTTCGCCATTCAATGCGCAGGGAAAACGCATGACTTCTTTTACTTCAGTGTTTGTAGTACCACTCATCGACGACAGTATAGAAATTGAAATTAATCCTGCCAACTTGAGTTGGGACACATTTCGCTCTTCCGGTGCGGGGGGACAGAATGTGAATAAGGTGGAAACAGGTGTTCGTTTGCATTATAAATTTATCAACCCCTTGACGAACCAACCGGACGAAATTG
>CAZDSY010000101.1:0-12123 GCA_964508285.1 uncultured Paludibacter sp. | reverse complement strand
CGGAAAGTTTCACAACTTTCGGACAAAGTGCAGGTTCATTATCGTCAGGTTCGTGGCCACATTCAATAGCTTTGTTGGCGCGATAACGTTGTAATTGCCCGCCCCACAAACCACCGAAATACATAAAATGAGTATCGTCATTTTCTTTGAAAACACATGGATCGATGGAATAACTTCCTTTGATGGGTGCATCTTCTGCCCTAAAAGGGCCTTCGGGTTTATCACTTACAGCCACTCCGATGTGAAAAATATCGTTACGATCTTTCAACGAAAAATAAAGATAATATTTTCCATTTTTAAAGGCAACATCGCTATCCCACAACTGCCGACCTGACCATGGAATCGATGGAACATCGAGTATCACGCCGTGATCGGTAAGTTCGCTATTTTCGATATCATCAGTTGAATATACATGATAATCACGCATATCGAAATGGTCGCCGTTATCATTCTCCGGAATTCCGGATTCTATGTCGTGCGATGGATAAATATACAAACGGCCATTAAAAACGTGTGCCGCAGGATCGGCCATAAATAAATCAGGAATAAGATATTTCGGTGTTTTCATAAAATCAGTAACAATTACAACTTTCAAGCAGAGCTAATTAAGATTGGTCATGTCAAGCAACTTTTTTACAATTGGTTTAGCCTCATAATTTCTATCGAAAAATAGCGGATAATCAGTACGTCCTCTGATAGGAAAATTATTTTTCCATGAATCTTTATCAGTCAATCCCCAGAAGGTTACGCGACTGATTTTATCGCTATGACGAAAAAATACCTTGAAAAAATCTAAATATCTGTTTTCCCATTCAATCATTTTATCGGTAGGAACACCATTTTTATATGGATTCATTTTCTCCTGATAATCTGCAGTATTTGAGATATCAGCACTTGCTTTAGAGAAAGGATTGGGCAAAATACTCAAATCGAGTTCGGTTATCATTACTTTAACCCCGGTTGACGAAAAAGCTATAATACTTTTTTCAAATTCTTCAACCGAAGGAAAATCCATCATCAAATGTCCTTGCATGCCAATTCCATCAATTTTGACTCCTTGCGCATTGAGATTTTTAACCATTGCAATAACTGCATCGCGCTTTTTCTGAATAGCCATATTGTAATCGTTATAATAAAATTCTGCCTGAGGGTCAGCTTCGCGAGCATATTCGAAGGCTAAACGGATAAAATCTTCGCCAAGAATTTGGTAGAATTTACTTTTACGCCACGAACCATCGTCTTCAATGGCTTCGTTCACTACATCCCAGCCGTGTACTCGACCCTTATAACGCGAAACAACCGTTTGAATATGTTTTCTCATTCTCTCCTTTAAAACTTCCGGACTTACATCTTTACCGTTTTCGTCAACAAAAAACCATTTTGGCACTTGTGAATGCCAAATAAGTGTATGACCAACGATGAACATCTTGTTATCTTGCCCAAATTTCACAAACTGATCGGAAAGTGCAAAATCGAATTCTCCTTCAACAGGCTGAATCACTTCGCTTTTCATAATGTTTTCAGCTACGATTGAATTAAAATGTTTTTTAATTAAATTTATGGCTAAGGAGTCACGACCTGTTATCTGTGAGGTATTCATAGCAGTTCCAATGAAAAATTTGCCTTTCATTGAATCTTTTAAGCCCATTTCGGATTTTGGTTTGCACGAAATCATATTTGTTGATATTAAAGCACTTAAAAACAGCGCCTTAAATAAAATTATACATCTCATAAAACAATAATTTAATTTATACGATTATTAAATTTAAGTGATTTATCTACGTTTTTTTAAATCAGACTCAATTTGAGTTTCCATTTTTTTATCGATAACGTAAAAAAACAGCAAACCAACGCCAATTAAAAAAGGAATGGCAGGAAAAATACTTACAAGCATCCGGGAAGCATCGGCTACCGATTCAGGCTGCGTAATTATTTCACCTACAGCTATATTGTCGCGCGGAATATATCCATAGAAGCCCAAAATACTCGTTAGCAAAGCACCACCAATAGACAATCCTGCTTTGAGTCCTACCATCATTGCTGAAAATATTATGCCTGTAGCACGACGGTTTGTTTTCCATTCTGAATAATCAGCCACATCAGCAATCATCGCCCAAAGTAAAGGTATTGTAATTCCATAAGAAAAACCATGAAATATTTGGGCAAGAAACATTAACTGAACATTCTCTGGCTTAAAAAAGTAAAATACCAGCAAAAAGAGTGCAGAAATAAGCAAACTATATTTATAAACATCTCTTTTACCATATTTATCGGCAAGTCGTTTTGAAAACGATATACCAATAATCATAAAAAATATACCTCCTGCATTAAACAAACCGAAACCTGCCGAAACCGGATCTGAACCAAAAAAGTTAATTCCCAAATCTGAAAAAAGTCTTATAACCGGACTAATAAACTTCGAAAGGGCATCTTCGTTAACAAAATTATTAAAATAATACACATACGAACCGCCTTTCATCGAAAGAGTAATAAAAACAAGTATAGTAAGTACAAGCATTATTAACCATGGGCGGTTTTTCGATAAATCTGCCAAATCTTCTTTAAGTGAAGATTTTTGTTCGGGTTTGGGAACAATACGTTCACGTGTTGTGAAAAATGTGATAAGTAGTAATACTGTACCAACTATTGCCAACCAAGTCATTACAAGCTCAATACCAACAGCGCGATCGCCTTTGCCTGCATATTCAATAATTGGCAACATAAAAACCTGTACAAAAAACTGTGCAAACATAACAGCCACAAATCTGTACGAGGAGATACTGTTTCGTTCGGACATATCGCCGGTAATAACGCCACTCAGGGCAGCATATGGCAAATTGTTGGCTGCATATAATAATAGAAGAAATGTATAAGTAATAGCTGCGTAAATTAATTTACCTTTATAAGCAAACTGAGGAGTAGAAAATGCAAGAAAGGCTACAACTCCCAAAGGAACAGCAGTAAAAAGAATCCATGGACGAAACTTTCCCCATTTAGAATTTGTTCGGTCGGATAAAGCTCCAAGAATGGGATTAAATAAAAATGCTGCAATCAAACCTACCACAAGCATAATAATTGATGCATCGGCATTTTTTAAACCGTAAATATCGGTATAAAAAAAAGCAAGGTAAGTTATTAAAGTTTGAAATACCAAATTTGCAGCCAAATCGCCCAAACTGTATCCCAATTTTTCGAAAAACGATACTTTATGAGTTGTAGGATTCATAAGTGTATTATTAAAGAATCTTTTTAAATATCAAAAATATAATTATTAGAATTTCAGTATGAAATTCGAAGAAAAAAATTAAGCAGATAACAAGAAAAAATGATATGAAAGTTTTCTTTGAAAATTGTGATTTTTTTGAAAAAACCACAGTTAACTAGAAAATAGTTTTTTTTATATCTGATAAAATCTGTAAATAAAAACGTTTTATGCTGAAGACTAAAAATTTTGAAAAAAAATCGAGCCGGGAGAATTGAGTAATTTAAGAATTTTTTGATCGTATTTATTAAAATCCGACTAACCCTAATTCTGAGTTAGTCGGATTCAGTCTTTAATTAATAATCATTTCTAAATACCTTAAACTAACACTCAAAAACTTAAAAATATAATTTATAAGAAAACGAATCAATAACCTGGATTTTGATAAGCAGCTTTTTCAGCATCAGTCATTTCCATGCCATCTATCTGACCTGAAGGAATTGGACGTAGGTAATGTTTCGGTTCAATAGTTCTTGTAACAGTAATAGGAGTACGATCACCATATCCGGTACCACAGATTTGATATGAACCGGCAAGTTCATTCCATTTTTGAGTACGTACCAAATCGAACCAACGATATCCTTCGCCGTAATATTCGCGCGAACGTTCAGCCAAAATATAATTAATATCGATGGTGGCAGGTGTTGCAGCAATCATTGCAGCACTGTTATCGGCTACTTTTGCAACATTTCCGTTATTATCCCAACGCCATTTCCCTGCGCGTTCTCTGATCACAAGAATCAGTTCACGAGCGCTTTTACCTGCTTTAGTTGTAGCGCCTTTAACAGCAGCTTCGGCAGCAATAAAATAAAGTTCAGAAAATTTTGCAATGTTAAACGGACGAGTGCTAGCAGCATTTGGTTGACCCAATCCGGTTCCATTATCGGTACGATAAGGACCAAGTTTCCAAAGACCGGGATAAGTTATACGACTGATACCACTTGGTGCTATTACAAAATCTGCTCTACCAGGTACAACTCCTGCTCCTATATTTGCATTAGATGTTGCATAGACAATATTCGGATCATCTTCGTTTAAGAAAGTAAGCACTGCATCGCCCGGAGCTATACTTAGTCCATTAGCATTTACTAAAGTAGGAGTTGTAATACCGGCTTTATTCCAGTTTCCACGATAAGTTGTTGTAAAAGTACCATCGTAACGGGAATCGTTTGTTTTATCTGCAAAAGTGTTTTTAATTACATTTTGTGTTGGGCACATTCTTGTCCATGGACGTCCAAGCGGTTGAACAGCTTCGCGTTGCACTGAACTAACTCCAGAACTGCGAATGTTGGTATAATTCCAAGTCATCATCCAACCTGCAAAATTATCTGGTGCTCCGCCACTACCATAAGTCAAACTACCTCCATTATATTTTTCACTTGCTTCGGTATGATCGGCGTATAGCAGAATTTCTTTATTCCTATCATTTGACCCCAAATTGACATCATAAAAATAGGGTAATAAACCATATGAACCCGGGTTTTCAATTGCAGTAACTGCAATGTCATAAGCTTGTTGAAAATACCATGCAGCATTTTTTCCATCAGGATCAACCCTGTCAGCAGCCGGATAAGTAGGTATGTTATTCGGGTTTTGCAACCACCAACCATAAGTGAGATACGCTTTAGCTAAATAAAGGCGTGCAACAGTTTTGGTAACTGTACCTGTTAAACGACTCTTTTCAGGTAAATCGTTCACTGCTTTTATAAGATCAGGGAAAATGGCTTTAGTATAAACTTCGGGTACAGTATTTCGTACCGAAGTTCTTACAGGAGCTGTATTAAATTTTAATTCGCCGGCTCCCAAATCAAGTGGAACACCGCCAAAAGTTTGTACTAAGAGGAAATAGTCGAACGCTCTGAAAAATCGAGCCTCAGCAATCAATGCATTAGAAATGGTACCAACAGCTTCGGCATTTTCAATAATACCATTTGCTGTATTGATATTTGGGAATGCAGCATACCATAAAACATCACTTCTGCTGCTTGCCGGAGTTAAAGAACCTACTCCCGACAAATCCATATCTTTAAAATTACCATCAGCGCTTTGAGCATAGGTTACTTCATCGGTACCGGTTAAGCAACTATTGTAATAGTAAGCCTGACCATAAATATAACGTAAATGTGCATACAAGGAAGTAATACCACCCATTACACCTTTTTCAGTTTTGAAAAATCCGGGTGTAAAAATACTTCGTGGCTGTTCTTCCAGAATTTCGGTACAAGCAACCATTAACAATACCAAAACAGTTGCCAAAATTTTTGATTTTATATTAATTTTATTCATTGTAATTCTTTATTAAAAAGTTAAACTAAGTCCTACTAAGAAATTACGTGTCGAAGGTGTATTGGTACCTATGGTAAGGATACGTCTCAGGTTCGATGAATACGAAACAGCTGCATTTTCGTTTCCATAAGAGTTGCTTTCAGGATCCAAACCGGTTTCACTATGATAAGGTGAGAATAAAACCAAAGGATTCGCAGCAGTTGTATAGAGGCGAAGTTTGCTGATTCCTGCATCTTTTAACCATTTCTGGTTGAAGTTATACCCTAAAGTAATGGTACGAATTTTTACATAAGAAGCATCGAACAAACCAAGGGTTGAGCCAAATTTAGGATTATCTCCATCCTGAATACCACCGGGTTTCGGATATTTTGCATCAGTGTTTTCAGGTGTCCAGTAATCTACTTTTACATTACCTCTGCGTCCTGTTAACATATTTAGATATCCACCGGAAGAATACAAAGTACTAATTAATTTACCTCCTCCTCTGAAAGCACCAACAAGACTTAAATCGAATCCTTTATATGCTACACGGGTATTGAAACCTCCCATGAAGGCCGGATCCAAATCTATAACCTGACGGTCATCAGTGTTTATCGCTCTTTTAGGAGAACCATCTTCGTTATAACCACCGGTATATTTTACTTTAATCATACCTACGTTGCCTCCAGGCACTAATTTCTGTAGATATTGATAGTCAGGATCGGTTTCGTTCCAAAGACCGATTTTTTCATAATCGTAAACCACATTCAGTGAATGACCTACAAACCACCAGTTGGCTTCATCTTTTTGCTGACCTGAAGCAAGGGCTGTTAATGTATTTTTATTAGTATAAAAGTTAACGCCGGCATCCCAGGTAAATCCGCCTGCATTTTCAAGAATTACTCCATTAAGAGTAACTTCCCAACCTTTATTTTGGGTTTGACCTATATTGGCTGTGTAACCGCTAACACCGGAAGTAGCCGGTAAACCTAAACCGATTAAAATATCTTTTGTATTTGTTTTATAATATTCAATCGTACCGGTAAGTCTGTTTTTGAATAATCCAAAATCAACACCATAGTTCATAGTTTCTGAAAATTCCCAACCCAGGTTTTCGTTAGGTAATTGCGACACATAATAACCCATTGAATAAGTAGTACCAAAATTGTATGGTCGTGTAGCTAAACGACCCAAAGTAGCATAAGGTGCAACGGATTGGTTTGAAGTCTGTCCAAAACCTACACGTAACTTGAGCAGGTCAACAGCATTAACATCGCTCATAAACGATTCATTTTTTATATTCCAACCAGCTGAAATAGCGGGATAAGTATGCCATTTATGTCCGGTGGCCAATCTTGAAGAAGCATCCGAACGAAGTGTAGCGCTTAACATATAACGATTGTCATACGAATACATCACACGACCCATGTACGATATCAAACCGCTTACTTCATAACCCTGATAATCGGGATTAATTGTAATTTTATCACCGGGAGCTTGACCTAAATTATAGAATTGCAATGCATCAGAGGGTACTTCAGTGGCTGAAATATATGAACTATTATAAAATTTTTGTTCTGCTGAATACATAGCAACAGCATTCACTTGGTGCTTTTCAGCAAAAGTGCGATCGTAAGTTAAAAGATTTTCAATTGTCCAGTTGGTCAACAATGAGTTACTTATTGAAGCAACAGAAGGAGTGGTAGCATTTGTGGCAAAAACACCTTCGCCGGTATAACTTCCGCCATTGGTCATGCGGAAGTCAGCGCCAATATTCGTGCGGAATTTTAATCCTTCTACACCCGGAACTTTTAATTCGCCATATACATTATTGTACGAGCTGAAAGCTTTTGTTTGATCAATCCACTGATCACCCAATCCGGCAATTATATCTCTGGTATATACAAATTGATCATCCAATGGCATTTTCACAATTCTTTTCATTGTGCCATCAGTATTGTATGGATTTGCAATTGGCGACATACTCAAAACACCATACAGTCCCAAATTATTACCCATGTTTACTGCAAAATTATTGTTGGTAGTAAAACCGAAACTTATATATTTCCCAATTTCTTGGTCAAGTTTTCCACGGAAAGAATAACGTGTATAATCCTGACCATACATCACTGATTTGTCGTTGTTATAACCAATTCCAAATCTGTAATTTGACTTCTCGGTACTTCCTGTAACGCTAATATCATGATTTGAAACAAAACCCTGACGGTAATACAAATCCTGCCAGTCGATGTCTACATCGTTCGATTCGTCAACACCATTTGTAAACTTGTTTGCTAAAGTCCGAAGTTCGATGAATTCCTTAGCATTCATCATTGGATATTTAATGGCATTCTTAACACCAAAATAATTATTATACGATACTTGTGCTTTCGATCCTTTTTGGCCTTTGTTAGTTGTTACCAGAATAACACCATTCGCACCACGAGATCCATAAATGGCAGTTGCTGATGCATCTTTTAAAATGTCGATAGTTTTGATATCATCGGTACTTAAATCGCTCAATGATCCAGCGAATGGTATTCCATCAAGTACGATAAGCGGATCATTACTCGCGCTTAACGAACGAGTTCCGCGAATACGAATTTGCATGGTTGCTCCCGGTTTTGTTGAAGTCTGCTCCAGATTTACACCGGCAATACGACCTTGTAAAGCTTGCGTAACATTCGATGAAGGCACTTCGCGAATAATATCTCCTTTAACCGATGCTACGGAACCTGTTACAGCTTCTTTACGTTGCGTACCGTAACCGATTACAATAACTTCTTCCAACGCTTTAGTGTCTTCTTTTAGTACAGCATTGATTACACTTTTACCGTTAACATCAAGGATCAATGTTTCATATCCTAAATATGAAAAACTTAACTGTGATTTTGGAGATACATTTAATGTATAAGCTCCGTTTACATTTGTAATTGTTCCATTAGAAGTTCCTACTTCCAAAACGTTCACTCCTATTAACTCGTTACCATTTACATCTTTTACAACGCCTTTAACGGTTAATTTCTGAGAATATAAATTCAGAGTGAAAAAAGTTAATAAAAATACAAGGCTAAATGACCTGATTTGCTTAGTGATTTTCATGTTTTGATCTCATTTAAATTTTTAGTTTGAATTTTTAATAAATAATAGATTGTTGGATGATTAAATTAGTTTTTCATGTTTTCATTTTATTTCATTTTTTTAGTGATTAAAAAAAATTTTATTCGCTTTACAAACATACTACAATTTAGATTTTTTATGTGTAGAAATAGTTTCACAAGTATTTTTGTCTGTAACATTTGTTTTCTTTAAGTTACATTTTTATTGTTTTAGGTTACATCCAATATTAGGTTAGCATTCTAATCATTTTAAAATTGAACTTTTAAAAAAAAAATTTTATAAAAGTAAGTTGTTATAAATATGCTAATACCAAATCGAGGCTATCTTAAAAATTTAGACAGTCTTTAATTTTAACGTACATTTTTACTATTGGTTAACAAACATCTTTAATAGAAATTAAATCAGTTAAATACCTGAATATTAATCTATTAAATTGCTTAATATTTTTTTTAGTTACCGATAATTGATAAAAAAGTTCTCAATTGAAACGAACAAAAATCAAAATTCAATTTTAATTTAAAACTCATTATTTCAATAGTCCGTTAGAAAAAATATAACATTAAGCGGCTTTAGTGCCGAAATACAGTAGTTCTTTGACATGGTGGTGACTTTTTAGGGCTTTAGGTTTTATACCGAAAGCCTCAATAAATCGATTTAACAGAAATGCATTGTGATACAGTAGTTTATAATCAGCAATTGAGAATGGTTTACCTGCTTTGTTTTTATCCTTTAGGTGAATAATTTTGATGATATTGGCAGTTGTAAGCGATGAGTTGAAGTGGAAATCGAGTTTATCTAAATCTCTGGCTTGGCAATGATTTAATCCGGTAGCCTGTTTGGCATCTCTGAAATTGAATTCCATTTGAAAGCGACAGTGATAATACTCTAAAACTTCAAGTGCATTCATTTTGGTGTCGGTCGAGAATATCAAACGTTGAATTGTTTTTCCGTTCGCGTCGGTTTTTCGTTCGACAACGAGCAGAATATCCATTTTCAATGATTTGGAGTTTACAATAGCATAAAATGCTTGAGTGGCTTTGTCATTCATTTCAATTTGGGTAAATATATCCAAGTTCAAATTATCCAAATCGATTTTGCCTCCCAAATGTGGCGGTCTTCCTTTACCAGAGTATTTGCCGGTAAATTTATAACGTAGATTTGCATCGTCTCTGAGTTTAGATATAACATGAAAACCCTCGTCTACAAGTGGTTGAACAAATGTTGTCTTTGAAAAGAACGCATCGGCAACAACGATTTTGGATAATTTTTGTAGCTCTTCTTTTCGTTTTATGATTGAATGAGTATACCAATCGGATAATGACAAGTCAGCTTGTTTTAATGTTTTTACAGGCACTGTTTGTACAGCCTCTAAATGAAAGCTCTGTTTTATGTCAATATCAATTAAGGCGATTTGAGCAATCTCAAGACCCTTTTTGGTACATTGGTCTGAACCAGACCAAAACGAACCAAGATAGGGTGTCTTTTTGCCCGATTTCTCAATATGACTCGGGTCGAATGAAATGGCTGTTCGAGAGCCAACAACTGGTGTTATAAGAGAAGCATTGTAATTCATAAAATCAAATTTTTGTTTGAATTGATTTCGAAATCGCTACTCGCAAGATTTACTATATCGACTCATTTGTGTAAAATTAATACGACCTGGAATTACCATGTACAACATAAAGATTTCTTTTAAAAAGGCACGTCGCCATTTATTCCTGACTTGTCTCTTTTAGTGCGGTGAAAATAATTTCGTACTGATTTCTTTCATTTTTAGGGTTGGTTGGGCTTCAACTGTAACAATTTTCTGCGTAATATGATTCAAAATTTCACCGTCAACAACTTTCTTTGATTCGTCAATGTATTTTCTTATCGAAATTCCAGTTTTTAGTTCAATATGTTTTGATACCACCAGTGCTATAAAACATATCAGTATATGCAACTTTATGGGTTGTTCTTTAAAATGAAAGATCGGTTTTGTTTGCAGGTCATTTTTTGAAATTCTGAATGCTTGTTCTATTCTGTAAAGTTCATGGTATCGCTCTATAATGGTTTTGTTGTCTGCAACAGAAATATCCAGATTAGTGTAATACCCTTTGATTCCAAGCAGTTTTCGGGATTTATCAATAAGTGCCTGATTTAGTTCTATTTTCTGATCTTTGGTTTGGGTAAATTTCAATCTTTTAGTTTTCGAAGGACTGGCAATGAACTGTTTTGCTTTTTCAATTTGCTGCTCCATTTCGTATTTATCCTTGCGATACCTCACTGAAGAATAACTGCAAATAAGATAGCCATTATCCGTTTTTATCCGTATGCTTTTGCCATCCTCCCTACTAATCTGGCGGTCAATTGTATCAAGTAGATTTGTGGAAATATTCCCAAGCCTTGCTCCAACTATGTAGTTGATCTTGTTTTGAGTTAGTTGTTGTACATTTTCGGAACTAATCATGGCAGCACCTGCCACTACTGTAAACTCTTTTACTGCGTTTCGTTTGATGAAATCTTTAATGACAGTAATAATGGTGTGCCCTTCGAAAGTATTGCCTGAAAATACCTCATAAGCAATCGGAAAACCTTCTTTGCTTACCATTAAGGCAATTAATATTTGTGGCTGTTGGGATTTGTTGTCTTTCGAGAAGCCATTTTTGCGAAGTTCATCTTCTTGAAATGTTTCAAAATAAAGGGTTGTAACATCGTAAAACAGAATGTCAAAATTGAATGAGTAGTGCGTTTTGGCAAAACTTATGACCTTTTCCTCCACCACTTTCTTAAAATGAATGCAATCAGGAGCGATTTTTTAGTAGATCTTACGGTTGTGGCAAATACCGAAAAACTGCTCCAATAGTTCCAAAGAGCGAAGCTTGGAGGCGGGCTCAAATATTCGTATGATTGCCAGGTCATTTAATAAATCAGGTAGTTCATCCAGCTTAATCAAATCCAGAACGGCACGTATCTGTTTGTAAAAATAATGGTACTTAACCCCAATAAAAGTGCTGTGGTTAAGGTGCAATAGCTTGTTTGGATTCTCATCGGGAAATATAGAAAGTTGATGAGTATAATTTTTTATCCATTCTTCCGCCATAACAACTAAATCTCGTAGTGCCTCCTCTGTATGTGCCGAACCAATATGCTCCAAAATGATTCTTTTATTGTTCTGATATCGCACTACCTGTACGGCATTTGCTTTTTGAGGCCGTTTTAATAACCCTGACTTTCATAAAAAACTACTTTAGTGCGGTAAATATAATACTTTTTTATAAATAATCATTGATTATCTGATATTTACGACCGCACTAAATTTGATAGGGACAAGTCAGGAAACAAAAAGATAAATCGAATAAATATACTCGTTATCGACTAATGTGGACAGACGTAATTTATTCTCCTGGTGAAATAAAAGTTGTTGCTTATAACGAAAATGATCAGCCAATGGATGAAAAAATTATTCGAACGGCAAGTGAACCATTTTCTGTTAA
>CAZDSY010000100.1:8031-12206 GCA_964508285.1 uncultured Paludibacter sp. | reverse complement strand
GGCTGTGAATGTGTTTTTTTCAAAACTTTCATATACATTTGCAACGAAATAATACCTCCTTGTAGTAAAATGAAGCTAACGAATACATCCGAATATGCATTGAGAATTCTGACTTTTATGGCCAGAAATCCGGAGGGATTGTTTTCGGCTAAGTCTCTGGTGGAAAAACTCAATATTTCAGACAAATACCTTCGCAGACTAATGACTGATCTTGCAAAAGCCGGATTTATTTATAGTATTCAGGGGCGTGATGGTGGATATAGGTTTGCCAAAATGCCAAACGAGATTTTCCTTTCCGAAGTGATTGATGCAGTAGAAGGTATGAAGAAATACACAGGTTGTGTGCTCGGATTTGAAAAATGCAGCGACGAAAACCCATGTGCAATGCATAATTCGTGGGTAAGTGTAAGAGCCGAATTTGTGAAAATGTTCACTACGAAAACTATTAGTGAGTTGGATATCAATGATGTCAGTAAGTTCTGATATTTTTTTACCATAAAACACTACATGTAAGTAGTATATTTTTCAAATAAAATACTATTTAGAAGTATTATATATAAGTTTAATTTTTAAAATCAATTTTATGAAACAGTCATTTTTAGACAAATTCATGAGCCGGAAGGGTTTGGCAACTTCGTTCTGGATCATTGCGTTAATTATGGTGTCGGCTTTGATTTATTACACCGCCAACCTGCAAAAGGAAGTGCCTCCAATTCCGCAGGAAGTGAAATCGGTAAATGGAGAAGTACTTTACACTTACGATGATGTGATTGCCGGAAAAGCTTATTTTCAGCAATTCGACCTTACCGACTGGGGCTCAATGCTCGGCATGGGCGCTTATATTGGACCGGATTTTTCGACCGATATGTTGCATTATCGTGCTGTGTTTCTGTATGATTTTTATGGAATGGAAATATATGGGAAAAAGAATGCAGATTTAACTGAGGTTGAGCGCGGAGCTGTAAAAGAACGTGTAAAGCAGGATGTGAAACGTCAGACGCAGTTGCTCGAAGGAACTACTGTTTATACCGAAGCTTCGGCACAGGCTTACAAGTGGAATGTGGAGTATATCAAAAATCTGTTGGTAAATGGTGATCCGGAACGCGGATATCGTGGCGGTGTTATTCTGCCTGAAGAAGCTGAAAAAATTGCGGCTTTCTTCGATTGGGGACAGCTGGTTGCTTCGTCGCTTCGGCCGGGTACGGAACGCACATGGTCGAATAACTGGCCTGGCGAACCACTTATCGATCAGGATTTAAATTTTAATGCGCATAAAATTTCATTGTGGGAATTCCTGATTTTATGGACGCTTACCATTGTGGTAATTTATCTTTCGTACGAATATCTTTTCAAAAAAGAACCGGACGATAAGCTTGAAGACCCTATTCAGATTACAGGAATTTTCCGTTCGCAGAAAAAATTGCTGAAATATATTCCTATTGTGGCAGGATTGTTTGTGGTACAGCTCTTTATGGGTGGTTATCTGGCACATCTTTACACCGAGCCATCCAAGGATTTTATAATTTCTCAGGATTTGTTGCCTTTCAACGTCATTCGCTCCATGCACACGCAGATTGCAATTTTGTGGGTAGCTGTAGGTTGGCTTGTGGGCGGTTTGCTTATAGCTCCCTGGGTGGCTAACAAAGATCATAAATATCCATGGTTGGTGGATGTACTTTGGGCTTCGTTGCTTGTGGTGGCTGTAGGTAGTATGATTGGTTTGTATATGGGGGCTACAGGTCAGATGCGCGAAACATGGTTCTGGCTCGGAAACGAGGGTCGGGAACTTATCAATCTGGGGCGTGTGTGGGATATAGGATTGGTGGTTGGACTGGTATTCTGGTTCCTGCTGATTATTTCTCTTATCCGGAAATCGGCTACCAACAACCCTATTGTCAGCACCATTATTTGGTCAGCTTTTGCCATTGCCACACTTTATATGGCGGGTATGATGCCAGTGCATAAAATTATGCCGAACTATACGGTGGACGATTATTACCGCTGGTGGGTGATTCATCTTTGGGTGGAACTTACTTTCGAATTGTTTGCTGCCGGGGTGATTGCCTTCTTCACTGTGTCGCTCGGACTGATTAGTCATAAAGTGGCTGTAAAGGTGATGTTCTTCGAATTGTTTCTGATTTCGTTGAGTGGAACGCTGGGTGTGGGTCACCATTATTTCTGGCAGGGACTTGATGAATACTGGATTGCAATTGGCGGAATTTTCTCGGCACTCGAACCACTTCCGCTGGCTTTAATGATTATCGAAGCCATGAAAAATAAGCGCGAACGTGTGTACTCAGGCGAAAACTTCAATTTTGGAGTGCCATTTATGTGGATTGCAGGTTCGGCTGTGCTTAACTGGATTGGTGCAGGATTCTTTGGAATGATGATTAATACCCCAACCATTAGTTATTATTCGCACGGAACATATCTGATTATGCCTCACGGACACGTGGCTTTGCTGGGCGCATTTGGTTATATTTCCATCGCATTTTTGTACATGACTTCGCGTACAAATGCATTGGCCAACAATTTGAAATGGGACGACAAGCTTAGTAAATATGGTTTCTGGATTCTGACAATCGGAGCTTTGCTTTATGCAATTCCTACTTATGTGGTAGGTATGGAGCAAACACGTGTGGCAATGGAAGATGGATATTTTGCTGCCCGCTTGCGCGAAACAGTAGAGTCGATGAAAGGTTGGATGTGGGCGCGTACATTGCCCGATGGTATGATGATTCTGGGTGGACTGATTGTGTTCTATGATTTGTTGCAAAAAACATTTCTGGCTAAAAAGCTGAAATAAAATGATTTGGGAATCCGGCAGCTATGTATTTTTGTATAGCTGTCGGTGTTTCTCTGCTAATAATGCTTATATTTGTTGTAAGAAAAAGCTGGTTTTCAACAACAAAACAATATCTTATGTCGGAATTTACAAATAATGCAACCTACAGAGCTCATGAACTTGCCGATTATATGCTCGGTTTGCTCGATGGGGAAAATGGTCTGCAACTGATTGAAAAACATCAACTCAAAACAGCAAAATTTATCCCGCACGATGTGGTGAATGCTTTTGATATTTTGCTGGATAAAAATGTGTCGGTAGAGGATTTGAAATTTGTGTCGAACAAACTTTTCAATATTCTGTATCAACGACTGCTCGAATATCCTGCACTGACTCCGAAGGAGGGTTCGGTGCTCGACTTTTATATGCGCGACAATGCTGCCGGACTCGAAAAACTGAAAAGTACGCGTGAGTTAATCAAGGCTATCAATAAAAATCCGGATAAAGCGCTCAGAATGCAGTTAGCTGCTGCACTTGAGGTATTCGAGAAGTTTACTTTGCATTATACCGTAATTGAAAATGTGGTTTTTCCGCTGCTCGAAACCCGCTGGGAGCATCATAAATGTGTAAAAATTATGTGGTCGTTTCACGACGATATACGGCGAAATGTCCGAAAACTTATCGAAATGCTTCGTGCGGATGAAATTGTTCTGAAGGAGTTTAATAATGTGAGCGGGATGGTGTTTTTTAATGTAAATACCATTATTCTGAGGGAAGAGAAGATTCTTTTTCCTATGATGCTGGAGAGTTTTCCGGAGTCTCTGTTTGACGATATGCTGCAGCAAACGCTCGAAACGGGCTTACCGTTTGCCGATATTTCGGGAGTGGAACCCAAATCCGGAAATGAGTTTTTTACTTCCGACGATAAAGTACATTTGCCCACAGGTGTGCTTACTGCCGAGCAGTTTCATCTTATTTTTTCGCATCTGCCGGTGGATATTACTTATGTGGACGAAAATGATACGGTGCGTTTTTACTCTAATCCTCCGCATAGGATTTTTGCACGTACACCTGCTATTATTGGCCGAAAGGTGCAGTTTTGCCACCCGCCCGAAAGTGTGCATGTAGTGGAACAAATCGTCAGTTCATTTCGCAGTGGCGAAAAAAGTGTGGCTTCGTTCTGGATTCACATGGGACCGAAATTTGTGTTGATACAGTATTTTGCGGTGCGTGATGCGGAAGGAAATTACCGCGGAACGCTCGAAGTGTCACAGGAGATTTCGGAAATACAGAAACTTGAAGGCGACAGACGTTTGCTGGATTGGTGAGACGTATTTTCAAAGTTTCAGAGTTTCAGAGTTTCAAAGTTTTGTGTTAACAGTAATTCAAA
>CAZDSY010000100.1:0-7931 GCA_964508285.1 uncultured Paludibacter sp. | reverse complement strand
TTTCAAAGTTTCAGAGTTTCAGAGTTTCAAAGTTTTGTGTTAACAGTAATTCAAACTTTAGGTTAGGAAATTTGAAGATTTGGTTTTATAAGATTATACTCATTATCTTTTCGAATTGTAAATCGTAAATGAATAAATTGTAAATTTTAAATTGATGTCACATGCACATTGTATCATGCACGTTCCGTTCGAAGGGCCGGGCTGCGTGGAAGAATATTTACTTGAAAAGGATTATTCGCTGACTTTTACACGTATTTACGAAAAAGTGACTTTTCCAGAAGTGGACGATGTTGATTTTCTGCTTATTATGGGTGGCCCAATGAGCGTGTACGACGAAGATGAATATCCGTGGTTGCGGGAAGAAAAAGACTTTATCCGTGCTGTTATTCAGGCCGGAAAGAAAGTGCTGGGCATTTGTCTGGGTTCGCAGCTCATTGCCGAAGTGCTTGGTGCAAAAGTTTATCCGAATGCAGTGAAGGAAATTGGATGGTTTCCGGTGACCAAAACCGAAAGCGGAAAAACATCAGCTCTCATTGCCGATTTTCCTGTTACCTCTGAAGTTTTTCACTGGCATGGTGATACTTACGATTTGCCCGCTGGCTGTGCACATTTGTTTATTAGCAATGAATGTTGTCATCAGGCTTTCGAATACCAAGGCAGGGTAGTGGGGCTTCAGTTTCACCTCGAAACCGTTCCCGAATTACTCGAGGCAATGATTGAAAATGGTTTACATGAGATGAATGTGGGTGGAAAATGTGTACAGACAGTAACCGAAATAAATCAGAACTATTTGTTATGCCTTAAAACCAATCGTTTAATGAATAGTCTGCTCGATAAATTAATAAAAACAAACAATTAAAAATTACAGACATGAATATTACAGAAGTAAAAAATACAGTAATTGTAGATACACCGCATAAAGTAGATGTACGCAGATTGTACGACAGAGACAACGCACAGGTGATGCACATGACTCTGAAACCGGGCGAATCGTTGAAACCTCACATTACTCCTGTGGATGTGTTTTTTTATGTGCTCGAGGGGCGTCCTACAGTTCAGATTGGCGAAGAAATTATTGCGGTTGAAAAGGATTGTCTTGTGGATAGTCCTAAAGGTATTGTACATTGCCTTTCGAACGAGACAAATGAAAATGCACGTATTTTGGTGGTAAAGGCTCCAAAACCAACTGCAGCAGGAAAATTATTGTAAAACAACTGTATAGAAGCCGGATTTCTATGTCCGGTTTTCTTTTTACTTTAAATGCTATATAAAAGTAGTATATTGTGTCAATGCTTAAATTCTTCAGAAAATATCATAAATGGGCAGGAGTTGTACTGACCGTTTTATTGGTTTTATTCGCCATTTCGGGTATCATTCTCAATCACCGCGATCTCCTTTCGCGCGTCTCTGTCAACCGCAATTATCTTCCGGGCGATTATCGTTACGAGAACTGGAATATTGCAGCGGTGCGCGATATGTATGGATTATCTCAGGACTCGGTTCTGTTGTATGGAAATGTGGGTGTGTGGCTGACCGACAGCACTGTATCGCAGTTTCGCGATATGAATGCGGGTTTTCCTGATGGAATTGACAACCGGAAGATATTTAAAGTGTTGCGTTACAAGCAATATTTGCTCGCTGGTACTTTGTTTGGCTTGTACGGGTACAGTCAAAATGAACAGAAATGGCAGAATATTGCTTTGCCTGTACACGAGAAAAATGTGGTGGATTTACTTGTGAAGGGCGATAGTTTGATGGTGATGCTACGTTCGGGTATCTTACTCACTACAGATATGCAGAATTTCAGGGCTATGGATTTACCAACTCCTTATGGCTACGACAACAGGGTGAGTTTGTTTAAAACGCTTTGGGTGGTTCATAGCGGCGAAATTTATGGTAATGTGGGTAAATTAATAGTGGATTTTGCTGCTTTGATTATGATATTTTTGTCGGTAACAGGCATTCTTTTATTTTTCAACCGTAAAAAAATAAAGCAACGAAAAGCAAAAGCCGAAGCGCAGAAAAAGCTGAAACAAAAATACCGCTGGAATATAAAATGGCACAATAAAGTGGGCTGGATCACCATTGCTTTGCTATTGATTACAACTTTTACCGGTATTTTTCTGCGTCCGCCACTTTTGGCCATGATTGGAAATGTGAGGGTGAAAAAAATTCCATTTACCGAACTCGACACTCCCAATCCGTGGTTTGATATTTTGCGACGAATGATTTTTTTACCTGATGAGGATATGTTCATTATTTCCACATCCGAAGGTTTCTATTTTTCGGGTGATAATTTTAAAACTCTGAATCGTTTTCGCCATCAACCACCCGCAAGTGTGATGGGTGTAACAGTGCTCAAAAATGCTGAAAATGGTGCTCTGGTGGTAGGTTCGTTCGAAGGACTTTTTCTCTGGGATTATCATACCGGTTATGTGTACGATGTAATGAAACAACAGGAATATATTCGCCCGGTAAAAGCAGGTCCGCCTGTTGGTGATTTCAAAATAACAGGTTACGGATTCGATAAAAAGGGTCGTGAGATTGTCTTCGATTACAGTCATGGCGCTACGGGTATTTTTGGCAAAGCCGATTTTCCCGAAATGCCCGCCGAAATATTGAAAAAATCGCCTATGTCACTCTGGAATGTGGCGCTCGAAGTGCATACAGCAAGGTTTTATAAAGTGATACTTGGCAATTTTTATATTCTGATTGTACCACTCACAGGAATGTTTACATTGCTGATTCTCATTAGTGGCATTGTGCTGTGGTTTAAATACCATCGTAAGTCCAGATCAGCTAAAAAACACATTGTGAGAACTGAATAATCAATCTGTCTCACTAAATATGTATATATGTCCTCCCTATCTGTACATATTTCTATGTGGGATCTCAATTGAATTGATTTATTTTGCATCGTCCGTAATATTTTCATTACAGATACTTTAAATCAATCTGTTTTCGGGCTTTTCAACCCGGATTGTAAAAATCTGATTCCATGTATAAAAAATTACTCTTTCTTCTTGCATTTTTACTATCAGGCTTATTCTCATTTGTTACAGCTCAACGCAAAGCTGAAATACTCAATCGTGGATTGGTTGCTGTGAAAGTGACTTCTTCACAAACATTCCTTTCGTGGAGGCTTTTGGGCAACGATCCAGATAATATAGCGTTCGATATTTACCGCAATGGCACCAAAATAAACGCACAACCCATTACCGACCGAACAAACTTTTCCGACAATGCTGCCGGAACACAATATACCGTTAAAACATTGCTGAACGGTGTGGAAACGGGCGAAACACAAACTGTCACTCCTCTTAATACAAACTATATCGACATCGTCCTCAATGTGCCCGCAGCTATGACCATGCCCGATAATTCAACCTGTACTTATTCGCCCAACGATTGCAGCACAGGCGATGTGGATGGCGATGGTGAATACGAAATCATTGTAAAATGGGATCCTTCCAATGCCAAAGATAATTCACAGTCGGGACATACCGGAAATGTATATATCGATGTGTACAAATTGAACAGCACACATTTACATCGTATCGATTTGGGCAAAAATATCCGTGCAGGAGCACATTACACACAATTTATGGTGGCCGATTTCGATGGCGATGGAAAAGCCGAAATTGTCTGCAAGACAGCGCCCGGCACAAAAGATGGAAAGGGAAACTTTATCTCAAAAGGTCCGGCCGCTACTGCTTCACATAATTCAGATTACCGCAATTCAGGTGGTTATATTCTTACCGGGCCCGAGTATATGACTGTTTTCAGTGGACTCACCGGCGAAGAGCTTGCCACTGCAAATTACAATCCTCAGCGCGGAACGGTTTCTTCGTGGGGCGACAGTTATGGCAATCGCCTCGATCGTTTTTTGGGCAGTATTGCATGGCTCGATGGCGTTTTACCCAGCATTATTATGTGTCGCGGTTATTATACTCGTGCTGTAGTGGCTGCCTGGGATTATCGCAACGGAACACTCACCAATCGCTGGACTTACGATTCGGGCAACAGCAATGTGGGACTTTATGGTCAGGGAAATCATAATATGGCTGTGGCTGATGTGGACGACGATGGTAAAGATGAAATAATCTGGGGCTCGGCTGCACTCGACCACGACGGAAAACTGCTTTATCGTACCGGTCTCGGACATGGTGATGCGATGCATCTTACCGATCATCTTCCCGATCGTAAAGGACTTGAATTGTGGACAGTACACGAATCGACCGGCGCTGCTTATGGCGAAGAACTTCACGATGCCCGCACAGGTGAAATTATTTGGGGAACGCATACAGGCACTGATAATGGTCGCGGTATGGCGGGGAATGTAATTCCGAACAATCGCGGTTTCGAAATGTGGAGTGGCTCGGGTCCCGGCCTGATGAATACCAACGGCACTATTCTCAGTAGCTCCAAGCCTTCGATGAACTTCCGCATTTACTGGGATGGCGACCTTGAGGATGAATTGCTCGATGGGACAACCATTACAAAATGGGGTGTGGGAAGTATTTTCTCAGCAACAGGTTGTTCGTCGAATAACGGTACAAAATCGACTCCCAATCTTTCGGCTGACCTGTTTGGTGACTGGCGCGAGGAATTGATTTTCAGAACTTCCGATAATAAAAAACTTCGGATTTTTACCACTACCACGCCTACACAGTATCGCATGTACACTTTGATGCACGATGCTGTCTATCGCAACAGTATTGCATGGCAAAATACGGCTTACAACCAACCTCCGCATGCCGGATTTTATATTGGAAACGATATGGATGCGGTGCCGGTTTCGGATATGTACGACAATGAAAAGCGCTGGAAAACCGGAACTCAGTGGAATAAGTCGGCTTCCGCATGGCTCGATAAAAATAATGCGGCGAGCACTTTTGCCGATGGCGATAAAGTAAGTTTCGATATTAGTATCGGAGCTTCAGCTGCCATAAGCATTGATGAAAATGTGGCTCCTGCTACTCTGAAAGTGAATTCGCCATTTAATGTAACCTGGAATGGAACAGGAAAAATAACCGGAATTACAGGTTTACGAAAAGCCGGCGCAGGTGTGCTGACCATCAATAATCAAAACGATTTTTCAGGAAAAACTGAACTTTCGGCAGGTGAAATTATAAATAATGGCGCATTGCTGAATTCAAATATCATTACGCGTCCGTTTACAAAAATAAGTGGTAAAGGTGTTTTCGGACAGGATGTGGAGTTAGGACAATTATCCGAGCTAAGTCCCGGAACAGCAGCAGGAATTTGCTAGAAACTGACTTTCGGTGCTTCGCTTGTTGAAAAGGGAAGTGTGACTTATTTAATTGACATGAAAGTGTCGAATGGAGTAGTGATTGCACATGATAGCATTTCGATTGGTGGCGATTGGAAACTGAGCAATCGTAGTTTTATGAATCTGAACGTAAGTGGTGGCACTCTTCCTCCCGGAGAATATCCGTTGATAAGCTGCAACGATGAAATTACAGGTGATATTAATCAGATTCGTATCAGTGGTGCACCTGTGGGTTTTAGTTTTTATCTAAAAAAGGTTTCTAATGTCATTTCGCTGGTCATTGCTGCTCCTGCCTCGTTAATCTGGACTGCTGCTACCGATAACAAATGGGACAATGGAAAAACGGCGAACTGGCTCAACGGTTCTCTTGCCACTGCTTTCAATGCGAGCGACACTGTTAGTTTTTTCGATGGGGCTGCTTCACAGTTTGTGGTCATTAACGAACCCGTGGATCCTGCTGCTGTGAAAATCGATGCAGCCCAAAATTTTAGTTTTATGGGTACCGGGTCAATTGTCGGAAATGCTGATTTTGTAAAAAACGGTACGGGAAAAGTTGCAATTTCAAATACAAATGCTTATACAGGTAAAACAATTATAAACGATGGCATTGTTGAAATCACAAAACTTGCGAATGGTGGTGAACCTTCGGCAATTGGTGCAGCCTCAAGTGCGTCTGGAAATTTAATTCTAAACGGAGGAAAACTTGTGTACATAGGAAATACTGTGAGTACCAACCGGAATATTACACTAGGTGCAAACGGAGGAACAATTGCAGTAAGTAATACCTCTGTATCACTTACTGCAGCAGGCAAAATTGAAGGCTCGGGCACACTTACCAAAGAAGGTTCGGGAAGGTTAAGCATTGGTACATCAAATACATTTTCGGGAGGATCTGTTATTCGCGCAGGCTCTGTGGCTTTTACCAGCGATTTGGCAAATGCCTCGGGATTAGGTACTGATACCATTACACTTGCAGGAGGTTCGCTCATTATGTTCAATACACCAACTACATCCAATGCCTGTAACTGGAAATTAAAAGTGCTACCGGGAAGTACTTCTACGCTTGTAGTCGACGATAATTCAAATATTTCGGGATCTCTGAGTGGCGCCGGTACTTTGTATTATAATGTACGGTCTTCAACCCACTTCCTGAGTGCCGATTTGTCGGCTTATGCAGGAACAATCAACGTGACTACTGATGCCGATGGAGGTAGTTTTGTGCTTTTTAATACAAAGGGTTACAAAGATATGAAGGTGAATCTGAACAATCTTGTAAAAATGATTTACCGCACAACTTCCAATATAACCTTGCCTGTGGGCGACCTTACAGGAGCCGCAAATTCGATTCTTGGTGCAGGTGGTACAGCAGCTTGTACAATCACATGGGAAGTGGGAGCGCGAAATGCAAATTCTGCTTTTAATGGAAAAATCACCAACGATCAGTTTAGTGGTACGGGCGCTATGGCTGCCATTCAAAAAGTCGGTTCCGGAATCTGGACGCTTACAAATGCGAATACTTTCAGCGGAGGAACAACTGTTTCCGAAGGTGTTTTGATGGTAAATAATACTACCAGTAGCGGACTTGGAACCGGCGATGTAAATATTTTTGCAGGAGGAACACTTTCCGGAAAAGGAAGTATCACAGGTTCGGTTACTGTGAATGAAGGTGGCGTAATTGCTCCGGGAAATAATGAAGCGGGCACTTTTACAGTGAATAATAATGTGACTATTTTGCAGGGTGCAATATTGTCTGTTGAAATAGATAAAACGACTTCAAAAAATGATTTACTTGCTGTCACGGGGACTTTAAACATGGCCGGAAAACTAAAAGTGGACTGGCTTAATAATTCAGTTCCTGCGGCAGGTGATGTGTTTCAAATCGTTTCAGGTATTGTAACGGGAACACCTTCTGAGATAATTCCTGCTATGCCGGGAGCCGATCTCGAATGGGATCTGACCGAATTTGCTGCAGGAAAGCTGAAAATAAAAACGGCAACTGGAATCACTAAACTCGAATCAAATTCGGCTATTTTCCCGGTGCCTTTCCGCGACTACCTGAACATTCGTCTCGATGAGCAAATTGAAGCGCTTGAAGTGTCGGTTTTCAGTCTTACAGGTTCTGAACTTTTCCGAAATACCTATCACAACGAAAGCAATATTGTGATTGAAACCGAACATTTATCAAAAGGTATTTATATGCTTTATTTAAAAGGAAATAAAGAGTCATTCAGTCGAAAAATTGTAAAAGAATAATTTAGTTGAATGATTGAGAATATCTTTTGTCCATTTGAAATGATTATTTGAACAAAGTCTCGCTAACGTTGACCTCGTCCGGTGAGCCGAAAAATAAGAGAGGAAAGCGGTTAAGAATCGTCCTTGTTTGAAGTTGAAGTTCGTGTAAATAGCTTTTTGGTTATTCAAAGATTATCGAACTTCAACAAGTTTGGACGATTTGAGCTTTCCGAACGATAATTTTTCGAGTGAAGCGGGCGTAGTCTTGACTTTTTTGCTTACTTTTTGTGTTAAGACAAAAAGTAAGTCGGGGTTTGGGGCGGAAGCCCCTTTGGTCATTTTTATAACTATTTAGTCGACCCTTAAAAAGCCCATAAACATAAGATTATCAGTAAAATAAATCTTA
>CAZDSY010000099.1:0-12260 GCA_964508285.1 uncultured Paludibacter sp. | reverse complement strand
AACCAAAATTCAATCCAAGACCCGATCGTCAGGAAAAGCAATTTGATTTTGATGGCATTCTTGAAGGAACAGGAACTCTCGAAATGATGCCTGATGGTTATGGTTTCTTGCGTTCTGCTGATTACAACTATCTTTCATCGCCCGATGATATATACGTTTCACAATCGCAAATTAAACTCTTTGGATTAAAAACAGGCGATACCGTAACCGGAGCAATAAGACCACCAAAAGAAGGAGAAAAATATTTTCCGCTTATAAAAGTTAATAAAATCAACGGTCGTTCACCTGAATATGTTCGCGATCGTGTTCCATTTGAACATCTCACCCCACTTTTTCCAAATCAGAAATTTAACCTGCTTTCAGGAAAAAACGATACTTTATCAACGCGAATAGTTGATTTGTTTTCGCCAATAGGTAAAGGGCAACGTGGATTGATTGTAGCTCAACCAAAAACAGGTAAAACTGTATTGCTCAAAGAAATAGCAAATGCTATTGCTGCCAATCACCCCGAAGTGTACATGATTGTATTACTTATCGATGAACGCCCTGAAGAAGTTACTGATATGGCGCGCAGTGTTCATGCTGAAGTAGTTTCATCCACTTTCGATGAACCGGCAGAGCGTCACGTAAAAGTAGCAAGTATGGTTCACGAAAAAGCCAAGCGAATGGTGGAATGTGGTCATGATGTTGTGATACTTCTCGATTCGATAACACGTCTGGCACGTGCATATAACACTGTTTCACCGGCTTCCGGCAAAATTCTTTCGGGTGGAGTGGATGCTAATGCTTTACACAAACCCAAACGCTTTTTTGGAGCGGCAAGAAATATTGAAAATGGCGGAAGTTTAACCATTATTGCAACTGCACTTACCGAAACCGGTTCGAAAATGGACGAAGTTATATTCGAAGAATTTAAAGGTACCGGCAACATGGAACTGCAGCTCGATCGGAAACTTTCCAATAAACGCATCTTCCCTGCAGTTGATATTATGGCTTCGAGTACACGTCGTGAAGATTTGTTACTTGATAAGGAAACACTGAATCGTATGTGGATTATGCGTAATTATCTTTCTGATATGAATTCGGTTGAAGCTATGGAATTTTTGAAAGAACGAATGGAACGTACAGAAAATAATGAAGAATTTTTACTTTCGATGAATTCATAGTAAATTAGAAAATGAAAAATATCAACCAAATAATATTCGGACTGTTAATTGCTGGTTCTGTTTTATTAATTTCATGCACGAAAAACGAGGTAACAAAAATCGCAGTAGATAAAGATACTTTAAGTTTAATTCTTGGTCAGACTGATTCAATTTTTGCAAAGGTAGAATATACAGGCGATATCATACCAGCCGTTACATGGACATCAAGTAAACCCGATGTAGCTAAAGTATCGAACGGAGAAATACAAGCACTAAAAAAAGGTTCAACTGTAATTACAGCACAGGCAGGAACAAAAACTGCAAGCTGTACTGTAACCGTGAATAACGAAATTTTCCCTATTCTCGTTAAAGGTGAAATATGGTATTATGGCGATATTTACGGTTCCGGAACTTCAAATAATTTTCTTGTTTGTCTTGCGGGAGCTGATATAAATATGGAAAATTTGTCAGGAAATGATGATGTAATGTTTCTTGAATTTAACACAGAACTTACTGTTAATACAAATGTACCTTCAGGAATTTACGAAATTTCTGATAGTTTTCAGCCAGGGTCGATGGTTCCCGGTTGGGTTGAAGATAACGGAAATCCGTGGGGAACTGGTTCTTTGGAAAAACTAATAATGATGTGGTTGAAGGGTTTGTGAAAGTTACGAATACAAATAATGTAAACTACAAATTCGAGATGAATTTAACGGATTATTTTGGCAATGTAATCACCGGAACCTATCAAATGAATCTTCCATATTTCGATTTATCTGAATATCAGGTACCTGTGGTTATTAAAAATATTAATTTGAAAAAACAAACTAGTTTTCAAAACAAAAAAATCAAAGTCAGAATATCAAAAACAAGAATCAGCTTGTAGTTTTTACTAATCATACTCAATAAGAACCTGACATATAAGAATTTATTTGTCAGGTTCTTATTTTTTATAATCATAATGAACTATTGAATACAGAATTCAAAAGTTGCACAAAACCAGAACTTTTATGCAGATTTTAAGAAAATTGTTTATCTTTGCAAATCAAAAATTCAAACGAATAACTGAAAATTTAATTTAAAATTTATTGATAATGAAATTATTAGAAGGAAAAACAGCAATTGTAACCGGTGCTGCACGCGGAATTGGTAAAGCTATTGCATTACGTTTGGCAAGCGAAGGTTGCAACATTGCATTTACGGATTTGGTTATTGACGAAAATGGGCTGAATACTCAAAAAGAAATTGAAGCTTACGGTGTAAAGGCAAAAGGATATGCTTCGAATGCAGCCAATTTTGAAGATACTCACACTGTTGTAAATGAAATAGTTAAAGAATTTGGACGAGTGGATATTTTGGTTAACAATGCCGGAATAACCAAAGATGGCTTAATGATGCGTATGAGCGAAGCACAGTGGGACGCAGTAATCAATGTTAACCTCAAATCGGCATTTAACTTTATTCATGCCTGCACACCAATAATGATGAAGCAACGCTCTGGTAGCATTATCAATATGAGTTCAGTTGTTGGAGTATCAGGCAATGCCGGACAGGCAAACTATTCAGCTTCAAAAGCTGGAATGATTGGTCTTGCAAAATCAGTTGCCAAAGAATTTGGTTCACGTGGCATTCGTGCCAATGCAATAGCACCTGGATTTATTGAAACTGAAATGACTCATGCTTTGACCGAAGAGCAACGTGCAAAATGGGCTGAACTTATTCCTTTACGTCGAGGTGGAAGTCCCGATGAAGTTGCAAAAGTTACTTTATTTCTTGCTTCTGACCTTTCCAGTTATGTTAGTGGTCAGGTAATTAATGTTTGTGGTGGAATGAACACCTGATAACATTTACCATATTTCATTTACCGGCAAATAATATCTTTATAATTAGGGTCTGCTGAAAAACTGCATAATTATTGATAGACAGTCGAATAACACTGTGTTTTAAAATTTAGATGCGAACTTATTGAATATAAGTGTTCATTTCCCTTGCACATACTTATTTTTTTATCAAAAAATCCTGAAAGGATTTAATGTGAATAACCGCCGGTAAAACCGGCGGACAAGAATAATAGATAAAATGAACCCTGAATAGGGTTCAATAACAACATATTATAATTATGTTCAACCCACTTGGGGGTTGTGGATCTGTGGTCATTCACATCCCCCAGTTCCGCAAGCTTCACTGGGGGTTATTAGCTACGCTGACCGTTGGTTCACATTTAGCCACTTCGTGGCTATAAATAGTTTTTCAGCAGACCCTAATTAAAGGTTTGTAAACCTTTTTAGTAAAAAAACGCTTCATGAAAAATCGTGAAGCGTTTTTTTATCAAAATATTTTTCGGTAAACATGACAATAAGGTGTACCGTTTTTCTTTGAATAGTATTCTTGATGATAATCTTCTGCAGCCCAGAATTCAGGTGCAAGTCGTAACTGCGTAGCTGGTTTATAACCTTTACTTCGTAAAATATTTATATATTTTTCAGCCATTGCTTTTTGCTCATCATTTAAATAAAAAATCACTGACTGATACTGCTCTCCTATATCTGGTCCCTGACCTCCTACTTGTTCAAAGTCATGCGTTTCGTAATATAATTTGAGAAGTTCTTCAAAAGAAGTTTCTGTTGGATTATAAATAACTTCGGTGGTTTCAATATGCCCGGTTGTTCCCGTACACACCTCCCTGTAAGTTGGACTTTGTGTAAAACCTCCCATATACCCAACAGTGGTTTCGATTACACCCTTTGCTTTCATAAAATGATATTCAGTACCCCAAAAACAGCCCGAAGCAAAATATGCGACTGCTTTTTCAGATTTATCAGGTACAAATTTCATTGAAATAGAATTTACACAATGTCTGGTATTTTTAGGTGTAAATCCTTCGCCTGTAAAAACATGTCCCAAATGACCTCCGCAGTTAGCGCAAAGTATTTCAGTTCTTTGACCATCGGCATCAGGAATACGTTTTACAGCACCAGGAATTTCATCATCGAAACTTGGCCAACCACAATGCGAATCAAATTTATCTTCCGATTTGTAGAGTGGAGCATCGCACTGTTTACAAACATAAGTGCCTTTTTGTTTATTATTTAAGAATTCGCCTGTATATGGGCGTTCTGTACCTTTATATAAAATTACAGCTTGCTCAGCTTGAGTGAGTTTATTGAGTTTCATTTTATTATTAGTTTGATTACATGCAGATTGTACAAAAGCGAAACTTAATATCAATAAAAAAATTCTCATTTGTTAATATTTTTGCATAATAACAAGATGAGAATTCTAATTGTTCAATTTTTGATAAAGATTCTATTTAATCTTTTATCTTATTCTATTAAGAGATTTTACAAGTGCCTCATCTTTAGCAATGCCTCTAATTGCCAGAAAAGCTAAGACAATACATATCAACGGGAAAGCAGCAGTAATTTCGAGAAACCATTTAGCCTCAAGTTTTGCCTGAGCGAAATAAAGGTACATAAACAGCATTCCGTAATAACCCGCCATTAAAACCGCATTAAAAACAGTTAAACGAAGTTGTAAAATACGGTTTCTAAAAAGAAAAATAGTTAATAATGCCACTATTGGAATCATAATTCCTATAGCTGACAAAGCCCATGTATTTTCTACCAATGAAGTTGTATCGGAAGATATTTTCAATATACCGCGATAGTCGAGTTGAAATTGAATGTTTTCCAAGGAATTGTACAAACCTGCAACTGGCGAAAAAAAAGTTATTGCTGATAAAATTACTATCAGTAGTAAAAATATAGTCTGAATCCGCTGTATCATTTTCTTATTTTGTTTTTTTCCAATGTTTATTTCTCACTTCATAAATACGTTCGATAATATCTACTACTTTTAAGCCTTCGAGTACATTGGTAGTTATATTACCTTTGTCAGTAAGTTTTTCAATTACATTTTCAATTACCAGATGATGATTTTGAGCAGAACCTTTGTAATGCCCATAATCGTTAGGAGGATTAGAAGGTGCAAGTTCAGGCATTTCATAATCTTTTACATGACAATATTCAACTTCATTCATATACTGACCTGATACTTTTACTGTACCCTGAGAACCAATAATCGTAATACTGCTTTCAAGATTTTTATCCCAAACAGCAGTAGAGTAATTTAAACTACCCATACCACCATTAACAAAATTGAAGGTAACCACGCCTGTATCTTCAAAATCAGTAAGTTCCTTATGATTGAAGTCGGCAAAATTACCTTTGATATTTGTAATATCACCAAACAACCAATACATTATATCGATAAAGTGTGAAAACTGAGTAAAGAGTGTACCACCATCAAGTTTAGCATCACCATGCCATTTGCCTTTTTTGTAATAACGTTCATCTCGGTTCCAATAGCAATCCAGTTTTACAAAGTATATATCACCAAGTGTTCTGTTATCAACTAAATTTTTCAACCAAACTGAAGGTGGAGAATAACGGTTTTGCATTACACAAAACACATTGCGCGACATTTCAAGCGATTTGAAAAGTATTGCTTCAGCATCTAGTTTTGTAAGTGCAATAGGCTTTTCTATTACCACATGATAACGACGTTCGAGTGCTTTTATAGCATATTCTGCATGATAACCGTTTGGTGTACATATATTGATTACATCAATATCGAGTCCGGCATCAAGCAATTCTTTATACGATTGATAATATGGCTCCGAGATATTCTCAAGTCCTGTTTCTTCTTTTGGAAGAATGTCGCAAACTGCCACAAGCTCTGCTTCAGGATTTCGACGTATCATCTCGGCATGTCTTTTCCCTATATGCCCTTGTCCTATTACTGCAAATTTTATCATTGATTCGTAAATTAAGATTTATGTTTTTGATTACTATTCGATTATTCTGACTTGATTGTTTTCTAATTTGTATTTCTGACCTGTTTCAGGACAGGTCGCTTCCCCCTGAGCATTAAAAATCAATTTGTGACCATTCACACTTACCCAACCTGTTTGACGTGCAGGATTGCCTACCACAAGCGCGTAAGGCCTTACAGGTTTTGTAACCACTGCTCCTGCTCCAATTAGAGCATAATGACCGATTTCGTTACCACAAACTATTGTAGCATTTGCACCAATACTTGCTCCTTTTCGTACTATTGTAGGTGCATATTCATTTTTTCTATTTACATGACTTCGCGGATTAATAACATTAGTGAACACCATTGAAGGGCCGAGAAAAACATCGTCTTCGCAAATTACACCGGTGTAAACGGATACATTGTTCTGAATTTTTACATTTTTTCCCAGAATTACTTCTGGCGAAATCACAACATTCTGACCAATATTACAGTTTTCACCTATAATGCAGCCATTCATAATATGCGAAAAATGCCATATACGTGTTCCTTTGCCGATTTTACATCCATGGTCAATAACAGCTGTTTCGTGAGCAAAATAATCTGTCATTTTTTTACTTAGAATAAAGAATAAAGAACTTAGACAAAAGATTTTCTATCAAATAAAAATTCAAGTTAGACTTACTTTACAAACTCAAGAACAGTTGATGAAATATATTCAAGTTCAACCTGCGTAAGTTCTGTATGCATTGGTAGTGATAAAACACACTCACAAAGTTTCTCAGAAACAGGCAAATATCCTTTTTTGTAACGGCTATTACTGAAAGCCTTTTGCAAATGTAATGGTACAGGATAATAAACCATCGAAGGTATATCTTTTGAGGACAAATACTTTTGTAATTCCGACCTGTCAGTATTCTTTAATTTTAATGTATATTGATGAAAAACATGGGTTGATGAATTATTCCGTGCAGGAATTATCAGTTTATCATTATTGGCGAAAACATTATCATAATAATCTGCAGCTTTTTGTCTTGCTGCAATATATTCGATGAGATGACGAAGTTTTACATTGAGTATAGCAGCCTGAATACTATCGAGACGTGAATTAACGCCAATAAAATCATGATAATAACGTACAACCATTCCATGATTTGCTATTGCCCGCATCTTAGCTGCCAGTTCATCATTATTAGTAAAAATAGCTCCACCATCACCGTAGCAACCCAAATTCTTTGAAGGGAAAAAGGAAGTACATCCTATTTCTCCCATACATCCTGAGAATGCTTTAGTTCCGTTTGAGAAAGTGTATTCTGCACCTATTGACTGACAAGCATCTTCAATGACATAGATATTATTTTCTTTTGCAATTTTCAGAATTTCTTCCATTTCCGCGTTTTGACCGAATAAATGCACCGGTATTACAGCTTTTGTATTGGGAGTTATTGCCTTGCTGAAAGTTTCAGGTGTAAGATTAAACGTATCGAAATCGACATCTGCCATAACCGGAGTTAAACCCAATAATGCAATTACTTCGGCTGTTGCAATAAAGGTAAATGCAGGCGTAATTACTTCGTCACCAGGTTTGAGGTTTAACGCCATTAGTGCAATTTGGAGTGCATCAGTTCCATTTCCCACAGGTATTACATGCTTAACGTTAAGGTAATTTTCCAAATTACGTTGAAACTCATTTACCTTTCCACCTTTAATAAAGGTTGAACTGTCTATTACTTCCTGAATCCCGCGATCGACATCTTGTTTTATTTTCTGATATTGACTTTTTAAGTCAACCATTTCAATTTTTTTCATCAATTTTTCTCCAGAATATATTCAACTTCCGATGGTGTTAGTCTTATATTATTAATATGAGGATTTCCATTATTTATTTTAAGATTATATTTTGGACTTTTAGAGTCTTTAATTTCATTATAATCAATATATACTTGAATGTCATTACTTTTAAATTGTTGAAAGTCTGTAATTGCAATATTTATTGATGCTCTTACAAATGCAGGAAACGATTTAATTTTAAGATAATTCGGTAAATTTACTGCTTGAACAGGCAATTCTATGTTTTTTTCTGTAAACATTGTAACCGGTATGAGAACTTTTACGGTATTTATTTCTGGTCTGATAAAAGGAACCGGTTTTATTTTCAAATTAAGAAACACTGTATCACTTAAATTGTTCAGTTCTACAATCTCTGTTTCTATCCAACGAAGTGTATCGAGAATTTGTTCAGGTCCGTAAACATTGACAAAAGCAGGATTTATGATTATATCTCCATCAATCATATACTGATGCTTTGTTTCTATACTTGCTTTAATTTTTACCGGAACTTTTTTTTCAAAAAGTTTTTCGTACTCAATGAGTAAAGTATCTGGGCGGAAAGAAATAATCTGTGTTGTTTGTAAAAAGTATGATTGTAAATAGCGATTTAAAGTGGCTGCATCAATCTGTATTTGTCCCTGTTTACCATATCGATAGTTTGACAATGAGATATTTAAAGGTTTTAATTTGGGGTCGGAATAAGTAAACAAGTTAACTCCAACGTCCTTTATATCAACGGTTATAAAATCCGGTAAATTCTTGGTAACATTAACTTCTTTTGGTAAGTTTATTAACTGTAATGGTACACGTAAAGTTATCTCACGGTTTTTATCCAGTGCATTTACAAACCAAAATATTGCGGACATTAAAAAAAACAACAAAAAGCTCAAAACATCTTTAGATATTAAAAATGATTTAAGCTTTTGTAGTTTAAACTTTTCAAATAAGTTGTAGCTGTCGTCAGCCATTAGTCGAAAATATTATTTCGTTCCTGTCTGAATATCTTCAGGAGAAACAAATACTGAATTTTTATCAACTTTAATGCGAACATTTTCAGCAATTTCAATCAGTACAGTATTGTCATCTTTAACTTCACGAATTTTACCGTATATACCACCTGAAGTAATCACTCGGTCACCGGCTTTCATTGCTTCGCGTTGTTTTTTTATTTCTTTCTGTCGTTTCGTTTGAGGACGAATCATGAAGAAATAAAACACAACGAATATCAGTAACATAACGATAAGCCCAATGCTTCCTCCTCCTTGTGGAGTTGCAGCCTGTAACAAAATACTTAGTAAATTCATAAATTTATTTGTTTAATTGATTATTCAATGCAAATATATAAAATTATTTTTGCCCATCGTCAAACATTACCACTTTAATCAGTTTCTTTTCTTTTTTAAGTTGATTAACAATGTTATCGAGAACACCGTTGATGAAAGTACCACTTTTTTCAGTACTGTAGTTTTTGGCAATTTCAATGTACTCGTTTAGAGTTACATTTACCGGAATTGTTGGAAAATTGATTAATTCAGCCAATGCAACTTCCATGAGCAAAGTATCCATAAATGCAACGCGGTCTATTTCCCAATTTTTGGTATTTGCTTCAATCATACCGCGATACTGACTACCATTCGTAATAGCAAATCGAAATAAATTTCGAGCAAAATCGGAATCTTCTTCATCTTTAAACATTGGCAAAAGTTCCTGAAGATTTCCGTTTGAAATTTGAAAACGTTTTATAGTTTTAAGAATAAAACTTATTACTAATTCCACATCGTCAACCCAATAAATACTTTGTTCTTCAAGTGAGCAGTCGAGTTCTTCATTTTGAAGAATAATTTTTTTATAGATTTTCTTCCAGATGTTTTTATCGTCTTCATAATCAGATTTCTGAATACTCATATATTCAGCATAAAAATCTGTGATAATAATTTCCTCGTAAATTTCTTTTACAACATCAGGATAATTTACCCACGAAAGTTTGTTGGCTTTAATATAATCATTAAAGAATTTATTATGCTTGAGCTGATGAATGAAAGCATTATCAATAAAGCGTGTATTAGGATTTAAATCTTCAGGATTAGGTCGAAGTTTATTCCTGCGTGCTTCAATGCGCTCAGCAGCATAACGCGTAATTTCAACAGATAGTAATAAAAGATGAAAATAAAGTTGATAGGTTTTACCGATGCTGAAAAATAATTCTTCTTCGGCTGACTTTAATGATTTTCCATCACCTTTATAAAAAGAATACAGAATCTGTATTATCTTTATTCGTAATAAAACACGATTTATCATAAAATTTAATGAACGCTGCTAGCTTTTAATTTCGCTGCAAAATTACGCTTTTTTTTCAAAACTTTTACAGAAAACATGTAACGGAATAAACTAAATTTTACAGATAAGAATAGAAAATATCTGAATTTGTTGAAAAAAATAAATGTAACAAGCAAAAAAGCAATGGTATATTTGATAATATGAAAAAAAATACTGAAATTTGGCACGTAATTTCAGAACAGAGCTGAATGTATATTTACAATTATTGACTAACATTATCAATTAAAGGGTTGAAAATTATGGATGCAGAGAAAAAAAAGTTTGAACTTGAGAAAAAAGATAATGAAATTATTTATTCGAGAGCGATAAAAGCTGGTAAAAGAATTTACTATCTGGATGTTAAAAAGAGCAAGAACGACGATTTATTCGTAGCAATTACCGAAAGCAAAAAGAAAGTCACAGGATTCGACGAAGATGCTCAGGTAACTTATGAGAAACATAAAATTTTTCTTTATAAAGAAGATTTCGAAAAGTTTACAGATGGGCTTGAAGATGTGATTAATTTTATTAGAAGAGAACAAAAATCAGCAACTGATACCGACGAAGAAAATATGTCAGAAAAAATTGAGGAAAAAGAAGATAAAGATAATTCACAATCAGAAATCGATTCAACAAAATCCAAAGGATTCTTCGGAAAATTTAAATTCTAACTTATAACAAATTTTCTGCTTAAAATGCACGAATACATATATGCTTTTAAGCTACTTATCTTATGCAGAAAGCCTGATATTCTGTTCAGGTTTTCTGCTGTTTATTTTTAAGTTTAATTAATTCAAATTTAAAGATCATTTATGAAAAGCTTTGCAAGCGATAATTATTCCGGAATTCATCCCAAAGTACTTGAAGCTATTATTCAGGCAAATTCTGAACACGAAATATCATATGGTGATGATATCTACACAGCTCAGGCTCAAAAGGTTTTTGAAACTAATTTTGGCAATGTCAAAGTTTTGTTTGCTTTCAATGGCACAGGTGCAAATGTTATTGCATTGAAATGCTGCACTTTACCTTTTCAAGCAATTATTTGTGCTGAAACAGCTCACATTAATGCTGACGAATGCGGCGCCCCTACTCAACACATTGGTTCAACTTTACTAACGATACCAACAACTGATGGCAAACTAACACCCAAGCTTATCGAACCTTTACTAAAACGATTAGGAAATGTACATAATACACAGCCAAAAGTAATTTCGATAAGCCAGAGTACCGAACTTGGCACAGTTTACAATACCGATGAATTGAAAAATCTTTGCAAATTTGCTCATGAAAACTATCTTTATGTTCATGTTGATGGAGCACGCCTTTCGAACGCAGTAGCTTCACTTGGCATAAGCCTCAAAGAGGCTACAGCTGATTGCGGTGTAGATATAATGAGCTTTGGGGGCACAAAAAACGGTTTAATGATTGGTGAAGCAATACTCATTTTTAATGATACCCTGAAAACTTATGCCGATTTTTACCAAAAACAAACAGCTCAACTTTTTTCAAAAAACCGTTTTATTGCTACCCAATTTACTGCTTTGCTTTCCAGCAATCTATGGTTGCAAATGGCACAGCACTCCAATAATATGGCACAATTATTAGCATCAAAAGTTAAAAATCTTCCTGGAGTAAAAATTACGCAGAAAGTAGATGCAAATGCTGTTTTTGTTATAATTCCGGAACATGTTATCAAACCACTTCAAAGTAAATATCGCTTTTATATATGGAACGAACAAACATTGGAATCACGCTGGATGTGTTCGTTTGACACAACCGAAGAAGATGTTAATGAATTTGTAAATACCCTTGTAAATTTACTTTAATATCACAATATTTTTATAAAGTAAAAAATACTTGTTATCTTGTCTAACTTGATATTTTACCAAAATTAAACGCCAACGATATTTAGATTTTGTCAATAACTCATTTTTGGCTAAATTTGTGCTCGTTTTTTAAATTTATTATAAAATTTATATCTAACATATAATCAAGGTATTATACCTTACAAAACAAAAAAATCAATGTCATTAGAGTCAGAGATTCAACGCCGACGAACATTTGCTATTATAAGTCATCCCGATGCGGGGAAAACAACTTTAACCGAAAAATTATTATTGTTCGGAGGCGCAATACATATAGCAGGAGCTG
>CAZDSY010000098.1:0-12306 GCA_964508285.1 uncultured Paludibacter sp. | reverse complement strand
CTTCTTTGGCTTTGCGTTTGCCGTTGGTGAGGTCGTCCATAAAGAACTGCCTTTCATATTTACCAAGGTTGAGTATTTCAAATGCTCTGAAGTCTTTGCCGTTTTTTTGCAGTTCACGTTGCACACCAATTAAACGCTTACGTGCGGTGTGAATAGAAAAACGTCCTAAATCAGTGGTGATCCATTTTCTCCCTAATTTTTCTGCGACTGCTGCTGTTGTGCCACTGCCACAGAAAAAGTCGGCTATTAAATCACCTTCATTGCTGCTGGCTTTGATGATGCGTTCTAATAAAGCTTCGGGTTTTTGAGTTGGATAGCCAAGTCTCTCATCAGATTGAGAGTTGATAAAGTTAATTTCCCAAACATCGGGAGCAATGGTTTCTCCTGTGTTTACTTTTACAATTCTTGCATAATCCTTTAGATTTATTTGACCGCTCTTTACTGCTGCATCAACTTTTTCTTGATTGTAAACAAGTAATTGTGGCTGTCTCCTGCCTTCTATTTTTGCCGTATTTCTATCCCATCCTTTCTCGTGCTTTTTCTTTTGGCCATCAGTTGCTTCAATAAAAACGGGGTTAAGGTCAAAGGAATCTGATTTAGAATAGAACAGAATATCATCGTGCATTTTTTGAAAGCTATTACTTCCCGCTGTCCATCGCCTGTAATACCAAACAATATTATTTCTATGATTCGCAACGCCAAAAACATCATCGAGTAATAATCTCAAATAGGATGTTACTCTGTAATCACAATGCAAAAACATACTCCCATCATCTGCCAATAAGTTATGCATCAACTTTAATCTCTCATACATCATTGAGAGATAAGAAGAAATGCCCTTTCCCCAAGTATCACGATAAGCAATCTCTTCAATAATGCTTTGTTTCTTTTCGGCTTTTTCTCCGCCAATTTCAATTTCAAAACCAAAGTCAGCACCTACAGCAAAAGGGGGGTCAATGTAGATGAGTTTTAAACCGCCTTCTTTTTCTATTTCATCACGAATAGGGCCATTTGCCAATGAAGAAAGTATCAATTTATTATCGCCCCAAATCAATTTGTTTGTCCATCCTTTGAGTTGTCGCCCACGAGTATCAAAGAGTTCAAGGGTCTGGCTGGTTTCTTTGCGTGGCTCGTCTATATGCTCAATGCTATGAAAGGGCAGGGCTACATTGGTAACATCTTCTTTTCTTCCGTTCCAAAACAGGAATACATCTTCTTCGTCAGCAAAAAGTTTGTAAATGTACTCTTTGGGTAGCTTTTCGCCTGCCTTTATCAGTTCAATGATTCGGTTTTTATCAGTATCGTTCATCTGTCTGAATTAAGATTTTTAGGATTTGTTGATTTTAGGATTACTTTTGATGTAATCTTTGTTTTCGGGATGATTGAGGTTATAGACCCTTTTAAATTCCAAACTCTTTGCCCCGAAATTTATCAATAAACCAATCGGTAAATTGTATGCTTGGCAGTAGTTCATTGCTTGTGCCAAATGGACTTCTTCCAGTTTTATCAAGGCTTTCAATTCGACCATTATCGTGTCTTCCACAAAAAAGTCCACTCTTCTCGTTCCAATATCAACCCCTTCATAGAAAACAGTCATTTCCATTTCACGCTGAAAACCAAGCCCTTGTTTTTCCATTTCAATCGCCAAGGCTCTCTGGTAAATCACTTCCTGAAAGCCATTTCCTAGGGTTGTATGAACCTTCATCGCACAACCAATTACTTTATGCGTCAATTTTTCGTATCTCATAATCCACTCATCCTTTAATCCAATAAATCATAATTCAGACACTTTAAATATTTCAATCAGGTCTTGGAATGATTTCAGATTTTGCTTTACCTCATCCCATTTTTCCTGCTTTACATACACAGGAGTGTACGTGTATTCGCTTTGAGCATTGTTGATGTCTTTGCACCAAGTTACCAGACGTTTAATTTTTAGCAAGTCGTCTAAATCTTCCCTGCCTTTGGTTTCAAGTATGTAAAAAGTGTTCGGTCCGGTTTTTACAAAGAAGTCAGGATAATACTCCCTGATGTTACCGTCTTGTGCCTGATATTCAATTTTGAAATTGATACCACCTTCGCCCATTGTGTTTTTTGCGTAGGCAATTACATCTGAAAACCGACTTTCAAGAAATGATGCTACTTCCAGTTCAAACGGATTGTCTCCAATGATTTTGTTGAATACCGATTTTTTGGGAACAAGGAAAGGTTGGTTTTCTGCAACCTTTGGTTTGGTCAATTTTAGCGAAATGTAGTTTTTTACTTCTGCTGTTCCTTTATCGGTTACGGTTAGTTCATCAATTGCCTTTTTGAACGTAGTTCGCAAAACTTCCTTTGGTTTTACTTCCGAAAGATTTCTTAGGGTTTGTGGGTCACTTAATTCAACTTCATTGGTAAAAAGCTGATACTTGATAAAGCTTTCAACCTTCGGATAAAGAATATTAAAACCGCTTACCAATCGACTATCTTTTAATATGGAAGCAGTGAAAAAGCCAATCACATTTCGGTAGTCAGGAACCGTGTCTTTGAAAACTGTTTTGTGTGAAAGATTGCCTTCAATGTCATTAAATACAATCTCTTTCAACTCGTCTGAACTGAATTTTTTAAGAGCTACTTTTTCGTTTTTGAATTTACTTACGTCTATGAATTCCAAATTTTTGAACTCACGATAAATTCTCGGACTCATTTGTGGAATGGGAATATCGAGTTTATCCAAATCCTTGTCGGGATTTTCTTTGTCCACTTCCACAATAACAGGCGACTTTCCTTTCGTGCCTTTACCCATTGGGCTGTATTGGAATTCAACACCTTCTGTTTTCAGTTCTTCCACGAACTCCAAAAACTTAGGCGTTCCAACAATTACCAATTTTTCGGGAGTGTCCAGCGAAAACATCTTTCGCAAACCACGACCAATGGTTTGTTCGGGAAGGATTTTAGAATCCGCACCATAGGGGCGAAGTCCCACTATTGTGGTAACATTTCTAACATCCCAACCTTCCCGAAGCATCAACACCGAAACAACGGCTTTGTAAGGCGAATGGTCTTTATCAATATCATCTGCTGCTTTACGTAATTTCTCTAACTCCTCCTTGTCTTTTTTACTTGATGCCGATTCTTTGATTTCACCTGATGTATTGGTGTGAATTGTCAGCACCGAATTTTTCATTTTTGGGTAATTGGCTTCCAAAAAAGCAGCGGCTTGGTCGGCTTCTTTGGTGTTCATAGTCATTATGAAGAGAATAGGAGTTTTGTGATTTTTCAGTTCTTCATACTGCTGTTCCCATTCCAAATAACCCAAATGAATATAGTCACGGTATCGTTCAACAAAATCATTGCTGTCTTTTTCCTGAATTTTTTGCCTTGATGCTTCATCAGGCAAAACAGGAGATTTTACAACATTGTGTTTGATGGCTTCAACCAACGGATAATCGCAAATTGTTTGAACGAAGATGGCTCCGTTGTTATGGCGAGGCGTAGCGGTAAAGTCAGCCTGCAAACTGATGCCGTTTCCGGTTTTCAGCTTGAGTTTATTATTGATGTCTTCAATACTTTTGAACCAAGCCAGTGAACTATCGTGAATGTGGTGGGCTTCATCATTCAGCACAACCAGATTTTTGATTTTATCGCTTCTTAAAATTTTTCCAAGGTCTAAGCCTTTTGAAGTATCTGCATCAGGTTTTGGTTTTACGCCTAAGAAAGTTGTTTCAAAACTCTGTTCAGGTTCTTCATTGAAAAATACTCGGTGAATGTTTGTCAGGAAAATGTTACCGGATTCCGTTATCGGTTTTAAGTCGTCCTGAATATGCAGCGTTAATTGAAAATCGTTTTTCCAGTCCTTGTCGTCAAAGCCATTGTCAGGAATAAAAGGCTCGTCAAAAAACATTTTAAGGCCGTCAAAATCTTTTCTCAAACGATTTAAAACGATGATGTTTGGAGCAATTACCAAGAAGTCTTTTGATAATGTGCTGTCGGCTTCATATAGTTTATGGAAGTATGACCAAACCAATGTCAAGCCCATTACTTTTGTCTTGCCTGCACCTGTAGCCATTTTCACTACATAACGATTCCAGTTTTCGTCAAACATACCCGTGCTGATACGACCTGATGAATCAAACTTCATCAATTCGTATTTGTCTTTTGCGTTGGCTATTTCATACAGATAAACGATTGATTCAATGGCTTCACGTTGAGAAAAGAAAAAGCTAAATTTTGTCTGTCCGATTAAATGCTCTTGATTAAACCAAAAATTCAAAAGTGATTTTGTCGTGTCGGATGCACCTGCATAATTTTCGTCACGCCATTTTGCAACTGCAAGTCTGATTTTATAAACCAATGGCGGTAACAGCTTTTCGTAGGCGTTTTGAAAAGCGTCCATTTGGCTTTGTGTCGGTGCCCACCTTTCGTGGGGAGACAATATTTTAAACGGGTCTGAAAACTTCATTTATTTTTTAATGTATCGTTCAAAGTTAATATTTCTGTCTGTGCGATGGCAAAAAACGGCTCTTTTGCAAGCTTGGGTTGTGCGTTGGCTTGAGCGGCTTGCAAATGTGCCGTTTGCGGGTTGGCATAGAATTTCAAAATATTTGTGCGTTGGGAAAAATTAAAACACAGAAGGGTCGGCAATGAGTGTCGGCTTACTCGTTGTCCGTTTGTTGTATTGTTTCTATGTCTTTGGTCACCTGTCAAAATGGTTTACTTTTTCTGTTTTTCTGTCCGTTATTTTCTGTCGGGTGGTTGTCTTTTACGCTTGCACACAACGACCAAGGCTAAGCGCAGTAGCCGAATAGCGGGATATTCGCTGTCGCATAACACAAAAGCTAATGCGGGAGATAAACCTCTAAAATCGCACGAACTCGGCTATTGTCGCTTAGGCGTGTGTTGGCAGCTGGCCGTTCAGTCGTTATACAGTCGTCATTTATTCAAGTCGAATTAATTTTCGGTTTGTCAACGTAATAAGTTTGTTTTGTTTCTTGTCTTTTCTTTTCTTGTCAACCAGCCGAAATAGCCACATAAACTTGTATAACCGCACAAAGCTAAAAAATAATAAACTCTCCACAGTTCATTGTTTTTTTTGTTTCAAATCGCACTTAAACTGTCTAACCGAGCAAAAAAACAATGTACTGTGACCGCTCTGCCTATTATCAAAAAGCTATAAAAGCCACTGCAAGACAATTGAAAAATCCACATTCACTTGCTGTGGCTTTTTTTGCTTTTTGGGCGATTAATAAACGAAAAACGAATATGATAATTGGAAATATTTGTGTTTTTTTTAGTGCAGTTTTTAGGTGTTTTCGTACCAAGACCTATAAACCAGTGTATTGACTTTTAGCGTACTGTCAAAATAATGATGCAAATATAGGTTCGTACTGTCATAAATTAGACAGAATAAATGCCAAAGTTAAGGAAATAAATTATTCTAAAGCATCATTACAATTCAATTCATTAAATTTTGAATCATTTTTTGTTGGAAATAGTACTCGTACTTTGCTTGCAAAGCAGCCGAATTTTGTAAGACAAGATCTGTTTTCGCCTGATAAAGTTCATATACAGTTGCTTTACCACTTTCAAACTTACTTTTCAAATAATTATAGGCTTCTATACTGATTTTTTCTGATTTAACTGCACTTTCCCATTTTGCTTTTGCTGCAATTGAGTAATATTTAAATTGTTCAATAGCTTTGTACAATTCCTTTTTTTGGTTTGTCAAGTTAAGTTCTGCAAGCTTTGTTTGAGCCTTATTCTTTTGCAATAATGCCTTAGTTTCAAATTTATCGAAAATTGGAACGGAAGCTGTTATAAACACTCTTGTTGAAAATGGATTATTACTCCCATTCAAATAACTTTCACCTGCTACAATACCTGCTGAAACATTAGGGAAATAGCGCGATTTTATTAATGCTGTATTTAACTTATTAGCATGAACTTGTAATTCTGCACTTCGAATATTTGCTCTGTTTTTCAAGGCATTATTATAAACAGAATCACTGTTGGTTAATTCTTTAGACATGAAATTATCTTCTAAACTACCAATAGTAAACATGCTATCGTATTCAATTTCAAGTAATTGCGTTAAATCTAATATTGACATAATCAAATTGTTGGTTGCATGTGTATATTGAAATTCTTCTTTGGCTCGTTGTGTCTGTAACTCTAATAATTCACCTTGTGCAATTCTACCCTGTGTCGCAAGTACCTTTCTCTGTATAAGCAAACTATCGGTAAGTTGCAATTGTGATAACGCCACAGCTTTAAGCTCTTCATTCAGAAGAATTTTCAAATATACATTTGTTACTTGGTCTCGGATTATTTGCTTTTGATAAAGTAATTCTAAATCAGAGATAGCAAGTTCATTTTTTCGGTATTTTATTTCGTAAATCGATTTTAAACCATCAAATACCTGAATGCTTGAATTTAATCCCCAATAAAATGTGTTTGTGTTTGTAGCTGTTTTTTCGGATACAAGATTCCAATTGTGATTTGCTTCAGCATTTAATTGAGGTAATAATTTGTTTCGGGCTTCTTTTAATTCAATTTCGGTTTCTAATAATATAATTTCAGCCTGTTTTATATTCCGGTTTGAGTTTAATGCAATATTCACACATTCTTCTAAACTATATTTTTTCTGAGAATGGGCAAGAAATACCAGTAGAATTAAGATAGAAATAACGATAACTTTCTTCATTTAATTGTTAATTTATACAAGAGGAAGTTGCTTCTGCCACATTTCATAATAACGAGTTCCATTTTTAAATAATGAACTATGAGTTCCTTCTTCAATTAGTACTCCATTTTCCAGAATGGCAATTTTATCCGCATCTATAACTGTACTTAAGCGATGTGCAATAATCATGATCGTTTTTCCTTGTTGTTTCAGGTCTTGAATAACAGATTTTACGTGTTGTTCTGAATCGGAGTCTAATGATGAAGTAGCTTCATCAAATATGAATATCTCAGGATTTTTGTACATGGCTCTTGCAATGGCAAGTCGTTGTTTTTCGCCACCTGAAAGTGAGGTGCCATTTTCGCCAATTTGTGTATTGAAGCCATTTGGCAGCTTTTCGATAAATGGAATTAATCCTAACTGCTGAACAATTGAAACAATTCGCTCCATATCGGGTTGCAAGTCACCAATAGCAATATTGTCAACAATATTTCCTGAAAATAAGCTCAATTGTTGAGGAACAGTACTGACCATAGTTCGCAAACTTTCGTACGAAAAATGATTAATATCCATACCATTGACAGTGATTTTTCCAGCATTTAATGGATAAAGCTTTTGTAATAAGGATGCTAAGGTGGTTTTGCCTGAGCCACTTTCGCCAATTACAGCAGTTAATTTGCCTTTTGGAATGGTAAATGAAAAATCCTGAAAAACTTCTTTGCGTGTGCCATAAGCAAATCTGATATTTTCAAATTTTACATCGCCAATATTCTCTCTCTTCAACTCAATCATGTTCTCCGTTGATTCACGCTCCAAATCCATAATTTCAAACAAGCGGTCGGCTGCAATCAGTGCGTTTTGAATTGATTTATTCGCCCCTATTAAACCGGAGATTGGACCCATAAAATAACCAATAATAGCATAGAATGAGAGTAGCTCGCCTGGAGTAATTTCGTTGTCAATCACAAAATATGAACCAACCCAAAGTAAAATTATTGTGAAAACTTTGCTTATAACTTCCGAAGAATAGGTTGAGAACATCGAGTTTTTACCTGACTTAAAAACAGTTTTCAACAATCCAATAAATCGCACTTCGGTTTTCATATTACTGAAATCTTCAATACCAAACTGTTTTATTGTACGCACGGAATTTAATGATTCTACCAACTGGCTTTCCAATTCAGCTGAATGCTCCATTAATTTACGCTCCTGCTTTTTATTTAGTTTGTTTGTGACAAAATAAACAACAGAATACAGCGGAACTACTATGAGCATTATCAAAGCAAGTTTCCAACTATAAATAAACATTAATGCAAACGAAAACAGAACAATAAACACATTTACAGTCAACGAAATGGAAACATCATTAATAAAAGCACGAATTTTTACAGCATCGTTTATACGTGAAATGATTTCTCCCACTCGCATAGTGTCGAAAAAACGTTGAGGGAGTTTCAATAAGTGTTTGTAATAGCCTAAAATCAAACGTGTATCAATTTTCTGTCCTGTTTTAAGCATAAACAAGGTCTGGTTTATTCCTAACAGAATCTGAAATACAACAATGATAAGCATGCCCACACTTAGCAGATTCAGAAGATTGGTATTGCCTGTAGTCAATACATTATCGGTTATTTTCTGAATATAAATAGAAGTGGATAAGCCTAATACAGTGTAAAGAATTGCACCTATTAAACTCTGTGCAAGGACACTTTTGTGTGGAGCAAGTAAAAATACAAAGCGTTTTAAATTAGAGATTTTCTCGTTTTTCGCAACAAAATCATCATTTGGCACTAATAGCACCAATACTCCTGTCCAAAGCTTCATGAACTCCTCAGTGGTAATTGTATGCATGTCGCCATCGGCAGGATCCATATAAGTCAATTGTACATCAGTCACCTTATAAAGCACTACATAATGGTGTAATTGCAATTTATTTTTTACTACAATGACATGTGCAATGGTTGGCATTGGGATTTTACTAAGAGAATCCTGATTTCCTTTTACGCCTTTAGCAGAAAAGCCTAATTGTTCGGCAGCTTTAATCATGCCAAGCACATTTGTTCCTTTGGTATCAGTACCCGCTATCTGACGAATACGAGCTACAGGCATTTCTAATTTAAAATGCGAAGCTACGGAAGCGAGACATGCTGCACCACAGTCAGTAATGTCACGTTGTTTTACTTTTATACTCACTTTTTCTCAGCTAATAATTTAGGATTTAACCAATTGTCCACTTTGTCGAAAAGCAGTTGCCACAAACTTCGTCGGTTCAGGTGAAAACGGGCTGTAAAAGTTAGCCCTTTTTGGAAATTTCCCTGATAACCATTTTTTAATTGCAAAGAACTATTGTTTAAACTGCATCGTACTCTAAACATAGGTTTTTGTTCGATAAGTACTACATCGCTCAATACTTCTTTTACACTTCCGTGAATCATTCCCCAGTCGCGATAGTTAAAAGCATCGAATTGAAAATTCACTTGTTGGTTTTGTTGTATGTAACCAATATCAGAAGGCGATATGTAACATTCGGCTAGTAAATCGTTGCCGGATGATATATAAGCCAAGTTTTGACTTGGTGCAACAAAATTACCTTTATTAAAACCAGCTACCTGAACCAAAGTTCCTGTAGTAGGAGCCAGAATCACGTATTGGCTTTTCTCTTTTTCTAGTTGATTGATAGTAGATGAAAGCTCGATATTCTGCTGATTCAAATTGGTTTGTTCGGATAGCCAATTTGAATGATTGTCTTGTTCCAATGATTTTAATTGCTCTAAAGCTTTTTCGTAAGTATTTTTGGATTGCAAATATTCAAAATCTGATATAACCTTCTGATCAGCCAATGTTTTTTGCGTTGCAAGTTCTTTTCGCAGATAGTTTACATTGATTTGAAGTTCGTTCAATTTTGCCCGATAACGATAATATTCGCCACGATATTTGGGAGTTAGTAGCTGAGAGTACCTGGCAGACAACAAACAATCAATATCGGAAATAAAATGGTTGTTCTCCTGAATTTTACTATTGGCAAGTTTAATTTGCTCATTTAATTTATCGGAATTCAGTACAATCAGTGTATCACCCTTTTGTACTTTTTTGTTTTCCTGCATTCGGTACGATACCACTTCACCATACAAAGCCGACTGAATTGTTGTATTCTCGTAAGGAGAACGAATAACTCCCCGGCTCTGCGAACTGACATCCACATAAACTAATGGTAGTGAAGCAAAAATTGACAAAATCATTAAAAGTATCAAACCATAAATAACTTTGCTTTTTGTACTTATGTGTGCATGATAACATTCAACAGTATTTTCGATAATTTCAGGTGGGAAAAGTTGAGGCATAGATAATTTTATAAATTTATTCAATAAAGAATTTACTTTCTTTCTGTTCTTGTAATTGAAAAAAGCAATTTTAACTACATTAAATTATAAGTGTTTTTAATTGGATAAAAGCAATTGTTCCAAAAAAACTGTCAAGTTTACCAAAAAATGGATAAATGTAATAAGCCAAAAACTTTTTTTAAAATTTTCAATATGAATAAGAAAGGCATACATAAAAACAAAACCAATAAGGCTTGTTTGAATCATATATATAAGACTATAAGTATGAGCTAAACCAAAAACTATCCCCGAAACAACGCAAATTAACATCGTCTGATTTTTCAAAAATGATAGCTTTGATAAAAGATAATAAATAAATTGTTGATATATTAAAGTTTCTAATATAGGTGCGATTACTAATCCCTTAACTATCATTCCAAGAATTCCTCTATTAGTTAATGAAGGAGGTTCTGAAAACTCAAAGTCAACAATATTGAATATCTCTGTAAAAGCAAAAAATAGAACATTTACAAAAAGAATCAAACAATAGAAAATGACTACAAAAATTATTACATTCTGTCTTCGAAAAAAATCACTCAGCATAAATAAAAGTCATAAAAAATTAAAATACAAAAAAGAGATGCAAGTTAATTTGTACACAAGCATCTCTTTCGTTACAAAAATAAAATATCAAACTATTTAAATGGCATATCAGTGCTAAGTTTTCCACCTTCTTGCTTAACTTGAACACTAGCATCTATAGCTGCTGGAATATTATCAACTAATTTTCCAACAACATAGTCTACAACCCACTTTAAAATACCATTTCCACCATTAGTTTCATTTGTCTCTTTCGCATTCATTTCCAGAACGCCGTAACCATTTAAATCTAAGTTTTTCATTTTTATTAAAATTTCATTGTAAAATATTTTTGCCACAACTTTAAAGCCTGTGAGCTGACTCTTTGTACTCGCGCAAATACGAATGCAAAGATAAACTCGTTCCGTCTAATATACTGGTCGGAAAAAAAGATATGCAACTACCAGCGTTAATATTTATTAAATCATCTTCATTTAATGTGCGAATTTTCAATACAAATTCAACATCTACTACTTTTTCGTAATAAAATGATTTGTTTTTACGAGAATATGAAATATGCAAGTTCAATAATCTTAATTCGTCAATCATTACATAAAGATAAGATCTACTCACTCCAAGTCTGTTTGCTAATTGTTCTGGTGTTCCTGTTTTGTTTTGAGAAATTAATTCATGTAATAGTTGTAAACGTTCAATTGTTTTAGTAAAAGTCATAATTATTGTATTTTTGTTGTTAAAGTTATTCTGTTAAGCAAAAATGGTTCTTTTTCTTTTTTTTCTCGGCTTGCTGCCAACGACCGAGGCTATGGGCATTTGGCGGTTTGCGGGAGCATTCGCTGTCGTGAAACGACAAAGTGAATGCGGGAGCAAAACCGCCGGAATGCACGTCAGCCCGCCAATGAACATAGGCGTGTGTTATGGCCTAGGTGTTGTTGTCACTATCAATCTTTTTTTCAATTCAACGTTTTTCTTTTTCAATAGTCAAACAGTCCGTTTTCTAATTATTTGTTTCTCCGAAAAGTCGATATGCAATTGAAATCGAAGGAACTAACGCCAGAGAATAACCTAATCCAGAACCAGGTGTATAAAATGGCAAATCTAGTCCTGCAGAGAATGACAATTTGTTTTTCACAGATTCATGTCTGTAAGCTACACGAGCAAATGAAAAATAACCTAATCCTTTTTCGTTTCTGTTTCTGTAGTCTGCATAGAAAGTACAAATACCTAAACCTGTTTCTAAAAAGTTTTTGTTTTTGCCTAATAAATAATACACACTTATAGGCAAAGTAATTGAGTTGTTGATTTTTTCATCTTCTGGAAAAAACGCTTTTATGGGACTAAGATACCAATGCCTTGCTCCGTCATGATATTCATAGCCATATCCCAATCGTATTTTATACCCAAATTTATCATTCTTGTCAAATCGAGAGTCATATGAGACACCAACTAATCCATTCGAGCCAGCTAATTCTAAACCTAAATACTTTTTAGTCTGCGCAATCATAGTTAAAGTAGAAATTACAAATAGAGCAGTAAAAAAATTTCTTTTCATATTTCAAATTGTTTTTGTTGTCAATTTATGTTCAAGTATTATTTCTGTTGTATGAAGTTCATATATAATAGTTTAGTTTTCTGACTTCAGATTTTGTCTTATTTTTTTTACACTTGGCCATAACGGACGTTTTGGCGCTTGGCGCAGTGGCGGATTTCGGAGCACAAAACTGTCAA
>CAZDSY010000097.1:0-12374 GCA_964508285.1 uncultured Paludibacter sp. | reverse complement strand
TAGCCTCAGTTACATATAAAAATCAATTTAGGTAATACAACGGATAATCATTTAAAACAAAATTAATCTTTCACGATGAAAAAAGTTTTAATAATCACCTATTATTGGCCACCATCAGGAGGAGCAGGAGTACAACGTTGGCTAAAATTTGCTAAATATCTTCCACAGTTTGGATGGCAACCTGTAATTTATACGCCTGAAAATCCTGATTTCGCTGTTGAAGATAAAAGTTTACTGAAAGATGTTTCACAAAATTTGGAAGTCATAAAGAGTCATATTTGGGAACCTTATGAAATCTACAAGTTTTTAATTGGGAAAAAGGGACAAAAAGTAAATGTTTCTTTTGCCGAAGGAAATAAAAAACAAGGTAAAATTCATAAAATAGCGTTAGCATTAAGAGGAAATTTTTTAATTCCCGATCCTAAATGTTTCTGGATTAAGCCATCTGTAAAATTGTTAAAAAAATATCTCAAAAAAAATCATGTAGACGCAATAATTTCAACCGGACCACCACATTCAATGCATATTATTGGACAAAAATTGCATAAAGCTACACATATACCCTGGTTAGCCGATTTTCGTGACCCATGGACAAATATTGACTTTTATAAAGAACTCAACCTTTCGTGGATTTCTGATAAAATACATCACATGGCTGAAAAAAGGGTGCTTCAAAATGCGACAAAAGTTGTAAGTGTAACGCCAACCTGGTGCAGAGAATTATCGGAACTTGCCGGCAGAAAAGTTGATCTCATCCATAACGGATATGATGAAGAGGATATTATTAAAACAGATAAACCTGTTGATCCGAAATTTTCTTTGGTACATATCGGCAGTTTAAATGCAGCCCGAAATCCGAAAACACTTTGGAAGGCATTGTCGGAATTAGTTACAGAAAATACTGAACTTGCATCACAGCTGAAAATTCGTTTTGTTGGAAATGTAGAATCTGTTGTTTTTAATGATTTGGAGAATTTCGGATTATCAAAATATGTTGATAAGGTTGGCTATATGTCACATTCCGAAGCAATTACCTTTCAACAGACATCAACCATTTTATTGCTTTTAGTAAACAATACGCCAAACGCGAACGGAATTCTGACAGGAAAGTTTTATGAATATATGGCTTCAGAAAGGCCGATTTTGGTAATAGGGCCAGAGAAAAGTGATGTAGCTGCATTGTTGAACGAAACAAATGCAGGAGTTATTGCCGGATTTGATGATTTGGAAGGGACGAAACAAGTTGTAAACAAACTTTTTATCGATTTTAAAAACGGAAAGCTAAATTCAAAATCGCATAACTATCATCAGTATTCACGAAAAAATCAGTGTGAAAAGATGGCCGTTTTGTTGGATGAAATGACAATTTCATAAATTAAAATTTCATTAAAATGAATCACTCAATTAACGATATAAACAAATCAGGTTATAACTTCAGAACTCGACCTGAAATGAAGAAATATATTCCTGAAAAAGCAGAAAAAATACTTGAAGTAGGCTGTAATGACGGTGCTTTTTGTTCGACTTTAAAAAACAGCAGAAGAGAGATCTGGGGTATCGAAATAAACGAAATTGCAGGAGCAAAAGCAAAACAAGTTTGTAATTATGTATTAATTGGTGATTTTGAAAGTCAGTATGAAAAATTACCAAAGCATTATTTTGATTGTATAATATTTAATGATGTACTCGAACACATGTATTCTCCATGGGACACATTAAAAAAAGCCAAAGCATTATTAAGTGAAAATGGTGTTGTTGTAAGTTCAATTCCAAATTTTCGATATATTTCAAATTTAATAACTGAAATATTATGGAATGGAGAATTCAGATACAAACCAGAAGGTGGTATATTAGATGACACTCATATTCGGTTTTTCACTCCAAAAAGCATTATAAGAATGTATCAAGAACAAGGCTATAAAATTCTGACGAATGAAGGTATTAACGCTTCAAAAAGTTGGAAAGAGAAACTTTTTATAAATTTGACCTTTGGATTATTGAAAGATGCGCGATATAAACAAATAGCTACAGTTGCAAAACCACTTTAATTATGAATCAGTCTTTAGTCTCAATCATTACGCCCACATACAATCACGAGAAATTTATCTCCGATTGCATAAATTCGGTTTTAAATCAAACTTACCAAAATTGGGAAATGATAATTGTTGACGATGGTAGTACAGACAGCACATTCATTGTTGCAAAAGAATTTGCAAAAAAAGAGCCGAGAATTAAAGTTTTTACACAAAAAAATATTGGAATATTCAGATTAGCTGAAACATATAATTTTGCACTCTCGCAATCGTCAGGGAAATACATTGCTGTATTAGAAGGTGATGACGTTTGGTTACCAGAAAAACTTGAAAAACAAATTCCTACTTTAGAGGAAGATGACGATATTGTACTTTCATGGGGAAGAGCTTATAGTTCGTCTGTAGATTTAACTACAGATTACAATATGAATTTATTGATTAACAGAGATGAGAAAATTATCACTAATACTCCTGTAAAATCAGCTTGTGAAGACTTCCTTTATATTAATTTTATACCAGCATTAACTGTAATTCTCCGTAGAAGCACATTAGAATCCATTGGAGGATTTATTCAAAATTTTAACTTACCGCTTGTTGACTTACCAACATGGCAACAAATTGCTCTTTTAGGAAAATTTTCCTTTATTGACGAACCTCTTGGAAAATGGAGATTTTATCCGACACAGGTAACTAAAACATATACTGTTGAAATTACAGAGGGTTTTTACAAACTCGCACTAAGCTACTATAAACAAAATAAAAATTACTTTGATTCGATTAATTTTAAAGAAAAAAAACTGCATAAGTTTTACAGTAAGAAACTTGTTATATGCTATTCACGTTCAGGACGTTACAAACTAATAAGAAAAGAATTTAAACGTGCAAGGAAGGATTATTTTATTTCCATTTTCAGGTTTGGTTTTAATGAACCGATTTGGAAATTGAGATCGTTAATCGGCATTTTATTTAGTATTTTCAAAGCCGACATTGAAACATTTACCAAATTAATAGGAAGGGTAAGTTACAAAAATTAAGTTACACTGTTTTTAATTTATTTTTTTGAAATCTGATAACACCATTTCTTAACTCTCTCTCATTATAAACATAACCTTTGGTTTTCGAAGTTTTACAGTTTAAATTTTCAAAAAATGCGGTAATAACTTTTTCATCATCATATTTATGGTATGTACAAATAGCTCCACGAACATTTTCTGAATTTGCAATAATATTTTTACATCCATTTAATGCTTTTCTTTCAAAACCTTCAATATCCATTTTTATAAATAAATTCTCAGGAATTCTTTCTCCAAAAAAATCGTCAAGCGTTATAAAATTTCCTTCAGTAACATCGCTCACATATTTTTCAACAATAGTAACTTTATCTTTAAACATTTTAAAAGTTTCATTTAGGGGTTTAATCCAACTTTTTTCACATTCAAAAAGATAAATATGTTCAGCGTATTCAATTGCATTTAATGAAAAAATTCCTTCAGCTGCTCCTACATCAACAATCGTTTTGCCTTTCAGTTCTTTATAATTCTCTACATAACAGTGAGCAGACATTTTATTTTGTTCCATAAGTAATAACTTATATGATTCAAGCAAATGATTTTCATCTATTTTATTAAAAAATAATTTTCTTCCATTATGATCAACATAAGGTAAAAAAGAATCAGAATCCAATAAGCAAGGTATATCCATCTTCATATATTCAAAATAGTAAGGATAAGGATAGACAACTGGCTTATATTTGCCCATAAAAACATAACACTGATGTTTTTCTGATTTTAAAGGTATTATTGAGTTTAATAAGTAATAACTTTTATATTTTAAAAAATCAGAGAAATCAAGTATTTGTTTTATAAATGCTTGATATGCCGATTTTCTGATTTTTTCGGGGATAAGTTTTCTATAAATTTGTGTAAAGTTCATTTTCTATTTCATTTTATCAAAAATATTGTTGAATCTTTTAATCCAGGTATGATCAGATTCAGCTCTTTTTCTTGCAGCTATTTTCATTCTTCTTACAATAATTTCTTTATCTGGGTCAAGATAAAATCTTGATTTTGAGATTAATTCATCATTTGATTTGTATAGAACAATTTCTTTTTCGTCTTCAAAATATTCAGCCAATTCTTGTGTATAATGTGATATTTGCAGACCACCACACATTGGAATTTCAAATGTTCGTAAATGAATTTTGTATAATGGGTTTTCGAGCAGATAGGTATATCGTAAATCAATAATATTCAAAGACAAAGCACTGTTTGAATAAACATCTTGCATTTCCGCGAACGAAACAGATGGATAAATATGCAAAAAATCATTCACATCCAACTTAGTTTTATTTTTCATTATTGTTCTATTTAATAATGCAGCCAATAAAACTTTCCTGCCAATATCAAAACTTAAAGCTCTAAAAATTTCTTCGACAAGCGAAATTTTTATGTTAGGGATGTTATTTTTTTTCGGATTTGATTCATTGAAAGCATCTGAAAAAACATTGCAGGGAATTTCTGATTGAGTTAAGAAGTTTAAAACAGGTATTCTGCTTCCATAGGGTGAACCAACAAAACTAACTGCAGATTTTGAGCTTTCCCATTTTGGATTAAATTTATATGGATTAGCAGCATATGTCTGTACAATTATATTTTTACACCCCCACCTTTCAAACATCCATTTCGTTTCAAAGGAAGTCAGCCAAACCAAATCAAACGAAGAAGCAATTTTTTTGTGCAAATGTGGTGCATGAAGATTATCAAAACAAATCAATACAGAGAATAAACCAAATTTTTTAATTTCGTTCACCGTTGAAGAAAACAAAAAACCATCACTTTCGCAATTTAGAAATAAATCAAACTTAATTTTAGAATTTAAAATAAATGGAATTAATTTTTCATTCGCTTCTTCAGGATTTTTATATGACAAGGGATTATAAACAGTTATATGATGCCCGTGATGTTCAAGTTCATCAAAAATATGAACGTATTGCCATTTGGACATAAAATTATCGTAATCCTTAAAAAAATAAAGTATATTCATTTAATTTCTAAGATTTTATATACTTTTATAAACAGTATTTATTAATGTACCAATATTCTCAAGATTAAATTTCGTTTTCATTTCGGATGAAAATTTTTCTCTGTCAAATTTAATTTCTTCCAATTTAATTAATGCTTCAGCCCAACTTTCAACAGTATTTTTGCATAAAACTCCATTTGAATCGTTTACAATTTCACGTAATGCACTATCATCTGAACAAACTACAGGCGTACCTGTAAGTATAGCTTCGGCAACTACCACTCCGAAAGTTTCAATATTGGTAGGATGGACAAAAAAGTCAGATTCATGTAATTTTTTAACAATTTCGTTTTTATGTAAATATCCTGTAAATTCAGCATCAACTTTGAGTGTTTCGCATAGTTTAATTAATTCGGGAACTTTATTTCCACCCCCAATCATTGTAAGCTTAATTTTTTTAGGATAGCTATCCTGAATTTTTGCTATTGCGTTTATAATTAATTCAGGTTGCTTTGCAGGGTGTTTGAGGTACGTCCAGGTAGCAATTGAACAAAGTCTTAATTCATTAGGATTACTTTCCTTTTTTTTATAATAAAATAATTTTGAGTCAATTACATTTCCGACAATAGTGAATTTATTATTATTGAAAATAGAAAATGAATTACAAATTTCTGTTTTTAAAAATTCAGACACAGGCAAAATTCTAACTGCATTATTGTAGGCCTTTCTACCCAATAAAGATAAAATCGGTATGTTAGCAAATTGCCTGACGCGAGTCCAATGCTCAGTAATTATGTGTGGTTTTTTATGTTTCTGTGAAAGCCAATTGCCAAGAATTCCGGCAGGGAAAATTACATTTGAATGAAAAATATCAGGTTGAAAATCAGTTTGAATATGTTTTTTAAATACTTTGTTTATATAAAAATATTGAAGAGGTAAAAAATGGTAAATCACATCACGAAATCGACTATAAATTTCTATCAATACTGTTCTCACTCCAAATTCATCATTAAAATCAGAAAATTCAACTTTAAGTAAATCATTGCTCCGATGAATAACAATTGCTATTACTACGATATTATTTTCAGTTGTATGAATCGAATGTGCATGTTCTTTAATAAAAACACCGAAATTCGGGTTTGTTTCGGTCGGATACCATGAAGCAAGAAAAAGAATATTCATTACTTTGATTTTTTAATCTTATCTGAGAATTTCAACAAAAAATTCAATCCCATGTTATACAATTCATTATAAAATAGTTTCAATCCAAAAAAGTAAATTATTACTGTAGTAATTATTTGAAGAAAAAACAAAATAATAAGATTGTGAACAAAAAAAGTCAGACTAAATGAAGCCAATGCAATTATCGATCCAAAGATAATTGTACCAGCAAAATCGAGAATTTGGTGTTTTATATAATGATTTAAATTTTGTTTTAAATAAAATATTGCAACTGATAATGCTATAGCCGAAGACATAGCATAACCCCACAACATGGCATTAATACCAAATTTAAACATAGAAAACACTGAAATTAATATCAGAATTTTTTTTATTATCTCAATTTTAAAAGTTGTTTTCGACTGACCTCGAGAATTAAGCGCACTAATTGTAAGTGCATAAAGAGGTGTGAAAGATGCTGCTAAACATAAAAGCTGAAAATAGGGCACTGCTTCAGTCCATTTTTCTGACAGAAGAATTACAATAAATGGTTTGGCAGCTGCAATAAGAAAAAAGAAAACCGGGAATGTAATTACAGAAACTTTTTTAGCTAACTGTCTGAAAATTCTTCGAAATCGTTCATCCTCTGTCTGTATTTGAGAAAACATCGAATATGTACTACCAACGAGAATAGACTGAAAAGTAAAGTTAACTGTTTCGCTTAATTTATTAGCCTGTGTATAACTTCCTACTTGATTAATATTAAAAAATCTACCAATTAATAACACGTACAAATTATTAAATAATACATTCAATACATAAGTTCCCAATAAATTAATACTAAAATTCCAGAAATTTCGGATTACAGTAAATGAATATATTAACCGGGGTTTCCATTTAACAAATAAATGAAAAAATACCATTCTAAAAAATTGATATAACACTTGCTGTACCACTAATGACCACACTCCAAAATGAGTAAGTGCCATGATAACACCAATAGAACCACTTAATGTTGTAGATAATATATTTACTTTTGCAATTGTTTTAAAATCCATTATTCTTCCTAACTTAACGTAAGGTACTAAATACATTGCATTGCAAATTATTGCAATAAACATAACCCGACCAATTGAGACGAGCTGTGGTTGATGAAAAAAGGTAGCTATTAAAGGCGTAGTAAAAAAAAGAATTATATAAAGTAATAGAGAAATGAAGATATTTGTATAAAATATTGTATTAAAATCTCTTTCATCTGCATCTTGTTTTCTTACAAGCGCTTGTCCAAATCCACTCTCTACTAAAACAAAAGATAATGCAGAAAAAATCATTACCATACCAATTAATCCAAAATCGGCACGAGTAAGTAAACGAGCTAAAATAATACCAATGATGAACTGTACGATTTGTTGTCCAAACCGATCAACGGCACTCCATTTGAAAGCGCCAATGGTTTTTTCTTTTAAATTATCACCCATAAACAGGTTTATTTAGCTTTTATCACATCAAAACCCTGTCCGTAAACCCCAATGGCAGATGATTGTGAAATAAATGCGTTAGGATCTTCTTCTTTCACAATTCTGAAAATTTTGATGGATTCGTTTTTGCGGGCAATTACTGTTATGACTTTTACAGGTTCTTTGGAATACCAGCCCATGCCATCGAGTATGGTTACACCCCGGAGTACTTCTGTATTTATTCGGGTTGCAATTTGCTCGTAATTTTTAGAAAAAATAAAGAATTGTACCGACTGTCGCACACCATTGATCACCATATCTACAGCAACTGTAGATATAGTGAGTTGTGTTAATCCGTACACAATACGCTCTATACTACCTATTTCCAGAAAATAGGATGAGGAGATAATCAACACATCGCAATATAACAGTATTCGTCCGAGTGTAATATTTCTGTACTTATTGACTACTTTAGCTATGATATCGGTACCTCCTGAACTTCCGTTCGATAGAAAAACGATACCAATTCCTGCGCCGGCAAGCAATCCACCAATCACACAAGCCATAAAATCCTCATTAGGCCCCACAAACGTACCGCGTTCGGCTTGCGGTAATACAGAAAAGAAAACAGTCATTACAGCCACTCCATAAATGGTACGCAAACAAAATTTTAGACCTATGCTTTTTATAGAAATTATTAAAAGTACAGCATTTATGGAAAAGTAGGTTACAGAAATAGGTATGTTTGAAGCATAGTAAATCAATGCTCCAATACCGGTTACTCCACCACCTGTTATTTGATGCGGTAGTAAAAATGCTTTCCAAGCTGCCGCATATAGAAAAAGACCAAATGCAATAAAAATATACTCACGCAGATTTATCCAGGTACGATTTGTAATTTTTTTTATTTGCCCTCCAACCTCAGAAGGTGATATGTATATATTTTTCTTTTGTTCCATAATTAAAATTTAACTTTATTAAATCTGTAACCTATTAGATAATTCTGAAAAAAATATCCGAGTGGAGTTTACAAAAAATTATAAAACAATATTCACAATTTTTCCGGGCACAACAATTACTTTCTTTGGAGTATTCCCTGCCAGATATTTTAACGTTTGTTCATTCGCCAACACTTCTTTTTCTACATCTTCTTTAGTCATTGCAGCAGGCATATCAAGCATAAAACGAACTTTCCCATTGAATGAAACAGGATATTTTATTGTATTTTCTACCAAATATTCTTCGTTGCACAATGGGAAAACAGCATAGTTCACTGTTGTTTTATTTCCTAATATATGAAAAAGTTCTTCTGCAATATGGGGTGCAAAAGGAGCCAATAAAATTACTAACGGTTCAAGAATTGCTTTTTTGGAACATTTAAGCGCTGTGAGTTCATTTACACAAATCATAAAGGCTGCCACAGATGTATTAAATGAAAAGTTTTCAATATCGTAAGTGATTTTTTTTATGGTTTTATGTAATGATTTTAATTCTTCGGCATTGGGCTCATTATCGTTCAAAATCAATTGACCATCTTTATAAAATAATGCCCATAATTTTTTCAGAAATCGATGCACTCCATCTATTCCGTTGGTGTCCCAAGGTTTGGATTGTTCGAGTGGACCGAGGAACATTTCGTACAAACGTAATGTGTCCGCTCCATATTTTTCGACTATGTCATCGGGATTCACTACATTATACATTGATTTAGACATTTTTTCTACCGCCCATCCACAATGGTATTTTCCATCTTCCAAAATAAACTCAGAATCTTTAAATTCCGGTCTCCATGCTTTGAATTTTTCAATATTAAGAATGTCATTCGATACGATATTAACATCCACATGGATAGGTGTTGTTTCGTATTGATCTTTCAGGTTTAATGAAACAAAAGTATTCGTATCTTTTATTCGATACACAAAATTGCTTCGTCCCTGAATCATTCCCTGATTAATCAGTTTTTTGAAAGGCTCTTCCTCACAAACCAGACCCAAATCAAAAAGAAATTTGTTCCAGAATCGACTGTAAATCAAATGTCCGGTGGCATGTTCAGTTCCGCCGATATATAAATCCACATTCTTCCAATATTGATTGGCTTCGGGACTTACCAATGCACTGTTATTTTTAGGATCCATATATCGTAAATAATATGCCGATGAACCGGCAAAACCCGGCATGGTGTTTAATTCTAATGGATATCCATTTATTTGCCAGCCTTTTGCACGTCCGAGTGGTGGTTCTCCTTTTTCGGTTGGTAAAAATTTATCAATTTCCGGCAATTCCAAAGGCAACTGACTTTCATCGAGCATATAAGGAATTCCATCTTTGTAATACACAGGGAAAGGTTCACCCCAATAGCGCTGACGGCTGAAAATAGCATCGCGAAGACGATAATTTACTTTAACACGCCCAATGCCCTTTTCAGTTATATATTTTTTGGTTTTTTCTATTGCCTCTTTTACAGTTAAACCGTTCAGAACCAGTCCGCCATTAATTTCTTTGCCTTCCTTGGGTGAATTAACTACAATTCCTTCTTTCGCATCGAAACTTTCCTCGCTTACATCGCAACCTTCAATAAGCGGTACAATTGGCAAACCGAAATGTTTTGCAAATGCATAGTCACGGCTATCGTGTGCAGGAACTGCCATTATTGCACCGGTACCATATCCTGCAAGTACATAATCGCTAATCCAAACAGGAATTGCTTCATTTGTGAGCGGATTAATAGCATACGAGCCAGAAAAAACACCTGTAACTCTTCTGTCAGCCAATCGTTCGCGTTCTGTACGTTTTTTTGTGAGTGCAAGATATGCTTTCACATCTGCTTCCTGCTCTGTAGTGGTCAATTTTTCGACCAATTCACTTTCAGGTGCCAGAACCATAAAAGTTACACCAAATACAGTGTCGGCTCTGGTTGTAAAAATGGTAAACTCAATATCCGAACCTTTTACTTTGAAATTCATTTCGGCACCTTCGGATCGTCCAATCCAGTTTTTCTGCGTTTCTTTTAAAGAATCAGACCAATCCAATTTATCTAAGCCCTCCAACAATCGCTGAGCATAGGCAGAGACACGTAAACTCCATTGTCTCATAACACGTTGTTCAACAGGATATCCACCTCGTACTGACACACCTTCACTTACTTCGTCATTGGCCAAAACTGTACCCAAAGCCGGACACCAATTTACTTTCAAATCGGCAAGATATGCAATGCGGTAATTCAACAATATTTCTTGCTGTTCCTTTTCAGTTTTGGTCTTCCATTCAGCTGCCGTAACTGTCAATTCCTCTGAACAACATGCATTTATTCCTTGTGTGCCATTGGCTTCGAAAGCCTTTACTAATTGAACAATTGGCATTGCTTTTTGCAAGTTATTATCGTAATAGTGATTAAACATTTGAATAAAAGCCCATTGTGTCCACTTATAGTAATCCGGTTCACAGGTTCTTATTTCCCTGTCCCAGTCATAACAAAAGCCTATTTTATCCAATTGTTCTCTATATCTGTCAATATTTTTCTTCGTTGTAATGGCAGGATGCTGTCCGGTTTGAATTGCATATTGCTCTGCTGGCAAACCATAAGCATCATATCCCATTGGATGGAGTACATTAAAACCTTTCAAACGTTTATAACGACTGTAAATATCTGAGGCTATATAACCAAGTGGATGACCAACATGTAAACCGGCTCCCGATGGATATGGAAACATATCCAACACATAATACTTTGGTTTTTCGTAATTAATTTCAGTTTTGTAAATCTTATTTTCTTTCCAAAACTTTTGCCATTTTTGCTCAATATCTCTGAAATTATACTCCATAATATATTAATATTCAACTATTTAAATTCATAAATCACAAGAAATAATTTTTCTTAAAAAATTATGCAAAGTTAATCAAATTTTGTTTGATAATCAGGGATAATTTCATAAAAACGAGATTGAACCTAATTTACTGATAAATTAATGAGATACAAAAATTTTCATTACTTTTGTGAGCTAAATTTGTATGTTAAAACCATGAAATCGACAGAACAAACAATTACTTATAAATTCAATGTTCCCGAACCTGCATTAAGGCGGCTTCCGTGGTATCTGGCATTTGCAAAACTTGCACAAAAAGAAGGTGAAACTTTTCTTTCGTCAACACAAATAGCAAAAAACATAGCTGTAGATGCAGCAATTGTAGCCAAGGATTTATCTTATGTTCAAATTTCCGGTAAAACAAGGGTTGGTTATGAAATAAATGAACTTGTAAATGTGTTGGATAATTTTTTGGGATTTACCAATAAACACAGTGCATTTTTATTTGGAGTAGGTAATTTAGGTGGAGCATTAATGCACGACAATGGACTGGAACAATTTGGACTTGAGATAGTTGCAGGTTTCGATGTAAAATATGAATTAGCCGGTACAAGAATCAACAGAGTTCCGATACACCATATCGACCGATTTTCTGAACTTCAGAAACAAACCGGAATAAATATTGGTATTCTCACAGTGCCTGTAGAGCAAGCTCAGAAAGTAGCAAATATAATGATAGAAGGTGGCATAAGAGCAATATGGAATTTTACCCCCTTCCGAATTCGCGTACCCGAAAATATAATTGTACAAAACACTTCCATATATGCGCATTTAGCTGTTATGTTTAACAGATTAAATGTGATAAAAGAATGCGAAAAATGCTAATAATAAACAAAAAA
>CAZDSY010000096.1:0-12381 GCA_964508285.1 uncultured Paludibacter sp. | reverse complement strand
ATTGCACACAGGCTTATTAAAATTATCGACAAAAATGACACGTTTTTTTACATAACCAAAGGTGATAAAAATACATACACAGACAAGCCGTTTACAGAAAAAGAATTTTTAGGAAAAATTGAATATATTGAACGTGGTGGGAAAAAAATCACCCCTGAAGATAATAAAATGAAGGTCAGGACGTTTCTCACGCTGAATTTTTCCGGAATGGATACAAGGTTGAATCAGTTTTTTGCAAATTTGCATTCCTTTTCAAAAAACGCAAGCGAAAAATATCATTCAATAAAACGGAATTTCAGTATTGTAACTGAAAATTCAAAGAAAATCACGCTCATTAATTCCTTGATAACCATTTTGCAGGGCGTATTGCCATTTGTTATTATTGTATGTATTAAATTACTTGTCGATTTATTATCAGCACAAACAACACACTTCGAAGATAATAAATTTCAGTTTTGGGTATTGCTGGGTATAACAGCGTTTATTTTTCTTTTCAATGGTATTTTATCGGAGGTCAGAGGCTATTTCTCGGAGAAACTCACCCAATCGGTTACAAAAAATATCTACAAAAAACTACATGACAAGCATATTGACTTGGATTTGTCGCATTACGAAAATGCCAAAGAGCAAAATGCCATGCACAGGGCAATTCAGGAAGCATCATATCGTCCGGTGAAAATTACAAACGATTTTCTTACTTTAATTCGCTCAATTGCCGCTGGTTTAATTTTGATCAGCATTTTTATTTCGATAAAATGGTATTTGGTTTTGGTAATGGTAATTGCTACTATTCCGGGTGTTTTACACAAAGTTCGGTTTGCTCGCCGTGTTTATCAACTAAAAATATCGCAAAGTGCCACCGAACGTGAAATGTACTACTACAATCGCGTACTTACAGCTTTTCCATTTGCAAAAGAAATGCGTCTTTTCGATTTCAGCAATTTTTTCAGACGTAAATTTTCGAATGTTCAGGAAAGAATTTTTAACGAAAAACTTAACCTTCAGAAATCGCAATTGACTTACGGCATATTAAGCCAGATTTTTGCGGTTTCACTAATTTTTCTGTCATTAGCTCTTATTACCTACCTTAAGTTCACAGGTGCAATTTCAACTGGAACCGTGGTTTTGTTTTTCTTCGCATTTCAACGTGGTTATTCTGTACTGAATGATTTATTTTCATCAATTACGCAATTTGTGGAGGATAACACATTTATGAATGATTTGATGGAAGTTTTACAATTGAAGACAACCACAAAAATTACCGACAAAAAACCATTTAATTTAACTAAAAGCATTGAAATTCAAAATGTTAGTTTCAGCTATCAAACCAGCGAACGTGAAGCACTTAAATCAGTTAACATACAAATTCCGGCAGGTAAAACAGTAGCTTTTGCAGGTGCAAATGGTTCGGGCAAAACTACCATGATAAAGTTGCTTTGCGGATTTTATCAGCCTTCAAAAGGAAAAATCCTGTTCGATGATACAGATGCCACAGAGATAGGAATGCATAATATTTGCTTAAACACTTCCGCTGTTTTTCAGGATTTTGCCTTATATAATATTACTGCTATGTTGAATATTGGTATTGGCAATATAAAAAATAACCTTGACTCAGAAAAAGCAAAGGAGGCGGCAAGAAATGCAGGAATTTATGAAACGTTGGAAAAACTGCCGAATGGTTTTGACAATATGCTTGGAACATTGTTCGAAGGAAGTGAAGAACTTAGCATCGGTCAATGGCAGAAATTGGCGTTGGCAAGAGCCTTTTATCGCGATGCACCACTGATTTTGATGGATGAACCTTCGAGCGCCCTCGATGCTATTTCCGAAATGCAGATTATTGAAAGTTTGAAAAAACTTGCCGAAAACAAAACAGCAATAATCATCAGCCATCGACTTACAACCGTAAAATGGGCTGATTATATCTATTTTTTCGATCAAGGCGAAATTACTGAACAAGGAACACACGATGAGTTGATGGCACTGAAAGGAAAATATTACCAAATGTTTCAAACATCCGGAAGTAAGTATTTTGTTGAATAAGATTTTATTTTCAAGTTTCTCAGTTTCTGATTTTCTGAGTTTCAAGTTTATAAAAGAGTTTGAAGTATATAAAGTTTATAAAGTTGGTACACTTACTCTCTTTTAACTTTTAAAATTACAAGATGTTTCCTTATTCCTTGTCCCTTCATTACCTTGTATACTTGTTTTCTCGTAAACTTGTTTCCTTGTTTTCTCGTAACTTTTAACTCGTAACTAACACCTAATAACTTCCACTACTTCTTTCTTCCCTTATTTCTTCTGAACTTTCCTTTTCCCGATTTGAATTTTTTATTCCGATGCAGAGCCGGATTATATTCCGGCGCTTCGCCCAATTCTACGGGCAATGGAATTTTACAAATTTCCTTTTCGAGAAAATCTTCAATTTGTTTAAATCGTTGTTGTTCTTCCTCCGATACAAAAGTTATCGACATTCCCTCTGCGCTGGCACGTGCAGTACGCCCGATGCGGTGAACGTAATCTTCGGCATCATGCGGTACATCGTAGTTGATTACAAGCGTAATATCGTCAATATCAATACCGCGTGCTACTATATCAGTAGCTACTAGAATGTTAACACGATTATTTTTAAATTCGTGCATAATATGATCGCGTTGCGATTGATCGAGATCGGAATGCATTTCGCCAACCGATAAACCCATGGAACGGAAAGTTTTGGTAATTTCCTTTACTTTAAGTTTCGAACCGCTGAAAATAATCACTTTGTTTGGTTCCTGCGCTGCGAACAAATTACGTACAATACCCGGTTTCTGATATTCGTGGCAAATATATGCAGTTTGCATTATGGTTTCAGGCGGTCGCGATACGGCAATACGTACTTCAACAGGATCGAGTAGAATGGTTTTTGCCAATTGACGGATTTTTGGAGGCATAGTAGCCGAAAACATTATGGTTTGGCGTTCCTTTGGCAAGCGATTTACAATTTGCATAATATCATCGAAAAAACCCATATCAAGCATACGGTCGGCTTCATCCAAAATAAAATATTTTACTCCCGAAAAATCAATATCATACAAATTTATGTGAGAAATAAGCCTTCCGGGTGTAGCTATAACCACATCTGCGCCTTTCGAAAGTCCCCGCCGCTGCACATCCCAAGCCTGAGCATCGTTGCCACCATAAATAGCTACCGACGAAAATGAGGTGAAATACGAAAAACCTTCCATTTGCTGATCGATTTGCTGGGCAAGTTCTCGCGTTGGTGCCATGATAATTGCATTTACCTTATCAATAGCATGAGGTTCGGTTTGCAGATTATGCAGTAAGGGTAAAATAAATGCAGCGGTTTTTCCTGTGCCGGTTTGTGCGCAGGCAATAACATCTTTTTTTGCTAAAATTACAGGGATAGTTTTCTCCTGTACTGGAGTTGCTTTTACAAAATTCATTGCATCAAGTCCTTGTAATACTTCATCGCAGAGTGGTAGTTCTTTAAATGTCATTTTTTTATTATTTGAATACACAAAGATAAGCCAATTTTGAATCAAAATAACACATTAAAATGGCATCATTAAAAATCTTAAGATTCAATGAACTTGAAAAAATCTAGTATATTTTATTTTATCATCAATTTTATGCATTTTAAAAGAAATAATCTTAAACATATTGTTACTTGGAATTTGGGATTTTATTAAAAAAACGAAAAAATAAAATTTCTTTCCTAATAAATTAAACTAATTGCTTCCAATATCGTCAGTATGATGATTAATTATAATTTAATTGTGCATTTATTTTAATTTCATTTTCTAATATTTAAAGCAGTCTATCCGATGAAGAAATTTCTTATCTTAACTACATTTTTCACTATCAGCATTTTATCATTTTCACAAAAAAGTATTCAATCCACAGTTTATGATGCAAAGAATGGTTTGGCACTAGAAATGGCAACAGTCCGTTTGCTAAAATCAACTGATTCTACCCTTGTGCAAGGAGCACAAACAGATGCAAAAGGTGGATTTACATTAACCAAAATAAAACCAGGAAATTATATTCTGATTGTGAGCACAGTTGGTTACAATGATTATCGGCAAACAATAAAAATGGAAAACCGCGATATTATCCTTAAAAATATTCAGCTTACAGAAAATGTTAAAGCACTCAACGAAATAGAGGTAAAAGGCACAGCTGCTCAAATGGTGGTAAAAGGCGACACACTTGAATATAATGCTACTGCTTTTAAAACACCTGAAAACGCGGTAGTTGAAGATTTGCTTAAAAAACTTCCGGGTGTAGAAATAAGTGCTGAAGGGAAAATTACCGTTCATGGGCAAGACATTAAAAAAATCAGAGTTGATGGTAAAAAGTTTTTCGATGGCGATATAGAACAGGCAACAAAAAACCTGCCGGCTGACATGATTGAAAAAATTCAAGTAGTGGAACAAAAATCGGAAATGGCACAACTCACTGGTTTTGAAGATAATGAAACCGAACGTATTATTAATTTAACCACCAAAGCAAACCGACGCAAAGGAACATTCGGAAATATTAATGCAGGCGCAGGAATAGATGTAAATAACGATTTTCGTTACGATGGAAATGCTTCTTTAAATATTATGAATGGCAATATGCAGAATTCCATAAACCTTGGTGGTAACAATCTCAATACATCGAGAGCAAGCCGGGGAAGAGGCTCGTGGGGAGGTGGAGCAAATGCAGGTATAACCACATCGCAAAATTTTGGTATAAATAATAACACCATCGTAAATGACAAGTTAAAATTGGGTGGAGATGCAAGTATAAATCATTCAAATAATGTAAGTTATAATGAAAGTAACCGAACAAGTTACTTAAAAGAAACTACCTATAATGATTTATCAGAAAACTACTCGATGAATGACAGATGGTCGGCAAATTTGAGACTCGAGGTAGAATGGAAAATTGACAGTTTAAACACCATTATTCTTCAACCAAACATGAATTATACTTCTGGATTATCAGATACCAGAAGAGAATATTCCTACAAAACCGAAGGCGATTCAACAAGCTGGGGAAATTCAAAAAATGACGGAACAAATATTTCTATTTCAGGTGGTTTAGGTTTAATTTATAACCGAAAATTTACTTCAAAACCCGGAAGAAGTTTTACAGCAAACCTAAGAACAAACTTTTCAGAAAATAGCAGCGAAAGTTTCAATAATTCCGAAAAATATACAAAAGATAAAACCACACTACTCGATCAGTTTACCGAAAATACTTCGAACAGATTTAATACAAGTTTGCGAATGTCGTTTGTAGAGCCACTCTGGAACAATAAAAATATGCTTGAAGCCGCTTTTTCTATCAACAACAACAATACTACATCGGTAAAAAACCAGTTTTACCGCGATGAAGGAAGCAATTTCAGTGAGCGACGGGATAACTACAAAACTCCAAACTATGAATATAGTAATGAATTCGAAAACAGATTTTTAAGCGAATCACTTGAACTCAACTACCGCTTTACCGAGCAAAACTACAACCTGATGCTTGGACTGAACGCTGAACCTTCGCAAACCAAAAACCTCAGGATTTACGGAAACGGTTTTGTACGCGACACAACTTACAGTGTTTTTAATTTTGCACCAACAGCCCGTTTTCAGTACAATTTTGGACGAAAAGAATTTGCCCGTCTCGACTATCGCGGACGCACAAGCCAGCCTTCCATTGACCAGATGCAGCCTGTAAAAAACAACTCCGACCTTATGTCGGAAACTGTGGGAAATCCGGGCCTCAATCCAGCTTTTTCGCATAACTTCCGTTTGATGTACAGCCGCTTCAACGAAAAAACTTTCTCTTCATTCAACACATTTATTAATGCAAATGCTACAAAAGATGCGCTGGTTTCGAACCGTATTTACGATAGCACACTCAAACAATACAACCAGACTATAAACTCCGAAGCAATTCCCTTGAACTTGTATGGAAATGTGATGTATAACACTCCGATTATTCAAAAGCGCTTGCATTTCAATACCAGTTCAAACCTTGGTTACCGCACCAATTACAGTTATGTATCGAGGGATGTTAACATTGAAGATATCAATATCGACCACTTACTTTTAGGGGACTTAAGCAGAACACGCTACTACAATGCTTCAGAAGAAATAGCTGTAACACTTACACACGATGTTATTGAGTTGGGTGTACGAGGTAGAATTGGTTATACAAATTCATTGAACAATTTAAAAAATGAGGTTACCGAAACTTATGACTGGTCGGTAAGAGGCAATCTCGTGTTGCGATTACCTTATGACTTTACCATAAGTTCTGATATTAGTTACTCCGACCGAAAAGGATACGCTATCAATATGGATCAGAGCGAGATACTTTTAAATGCTTCGATTGATAAATTAGTGTTCAAAAAACGTGCAACACTATCATTACGCGCAAACGACCTGCTTCGTCAACGTTTGAATATACGCCAGACTGTTGGCGATAATTATGTACAATTTAACAGCTACAATACTTTGCCTTCATATTTCATTCTTTCATTTAGCTATCGTATCAACCGTTTTGCAGGAGGAGCAAGCCAAAACGATTTCCGCGGTGATGAACGATTTGGACCGGGAATGCGTGGCAGTGGCAGAATGCGTGAAGGTGGAGGTGGAGGAATGCCTCCTATGGGCGGCGGAGTTGGAATGTTTTAGATTTACCAATTAAAAAAATTACATGATAAAAATGCCGGTTTTTCCGTTAATAAGGATTAGCCGGCATATTATTTTTATTACAGTATTACGAATATCTGATCAATTGTCCTTTCGGATAGATTCTTTAATCAGGCAAAACTTCGCGTAAGTCTGACGGGATTTATCGCTCGTCTCTGCCGCTTGGCTTGCCAAGAATCCCGTCGTAATGTATTAAAAGGATTTTTTTAATCTTCATAATGTTACTTCTTTTTTTTGTCACAAAGTATAAAATATTTTTTATTTACAATTGCAGCATTAATCGGAACACAGTTCCTAATAATACAAAAGGGTGGGATTAAAAAAAATCCCACCCGACAAGCGCGAGTATTTGCTCATTTAATTAAGATACATCCTATAGGACGGTTTCTGTTTTTCAGCCAAATTAACCAATTAACTGATAAACCAATCACCAAATCACACCAATTTAAACCTCACCCGCCATCGACCATTGTCAAAATCGTGGCTGATAATTTCAAACTTGCCGATTTCCGAAGTATTTGAAACATGCTGACCGATACAGGCACAGGCATCATAATCACCAACTCTGATAATACGTAATGTTTCACCCGCTTTGGCTGAAAGTTTACTTAAATCTACAAACTTTGCCGCTTCTTCACGGCCAACCAATTCTTCGTAAACAGGCAAATTACTGCTGATAACTTCGTTTACCTTTCGGGCAATTTCTGCTATTTGTTCCTGCGTAGGCGATTCAGTCAAAAAATAATCACATTTACTTTTCTTTCTTTCAATATGCGCATTTACTGAACGGCTGCAACCGAACATTCTGACCATAGTTTGGTTCAAAATATGTTCGGCAGTATGCATGGGCTCGTGATACGATTTTTTTGCTTCGTTTAAAACAGGTTCTTCCATTTTTTTAATTTCCTTTTTTTTAGATAAAAATATATTTCAGAATAAACAGTACCGCCAGAATATACATTGCCGGAGTAAGTTTAGTGAATTTTCCGGAAATAACATGAATAAACACATAAGAAAGCATTCCAAGTGTTATTCCTTCGGCAATACTATAAGTAAATGGCATAGCAATAATACAAATAAAAGCCGGAATAGCTTCGGAAAAATCTGACAGATCGATATCTTTTACAGGCGACAACATGAACAAACCCACTAAAATAAGTGCAGGAGCAGTTGCAGCGCCCGGTATGGCTATAAACAACGGAGCAAAAAAGAGCGCAACAATAAAACACAGCGCAGTAACAAAAGCTGTTAATCCGGTACGTCCGCCTTCGGAAACACCGGCAGCACTTTCAACATAAGTTGTAACTGTACTTGTACCGAGTATTGCCCCTACAGTTGTTCCCAATGCATCGGCCATAAACGCTTTTTTGGCGTTTGGTATTTTTCCATCTTTATCGAGCATGTTCGCTTTTCCCGAAACTCCAACCAATGTGCCGAGTGTATCAAAAATATCGACAAAAAGAAAAGTGAAAACCACCAGAAGCATATCGAGAGTAAAGATTTTTGAAAATTCGAACTTCATGAAAATTGGTTCAATACTAGGTGGTAAGCCTGCAATTCCTTTGAATTGCGTTATACCCATCGGTATTCCAATCAAGGCTGTAATAATAATTCCTATTAACAAATCACCTTTTACTTTACGAACGATTAAAGCTGAAGTAATTAGCAAGCCGATAAATGCCAACAAAGCTGAACCACTTGTAATATCGCCAAGATGAACAAGTGTGGCATCGTTTTTAATAACAATACCTGAATTTTGTAAACCAATAAACGCGATAAAAAGTCCGATTCCAGCGCTTATAGCTTTTTTCAGATTTGCAGGAATGGTATTTACTATCGCTTCGCGAATGTTGAATACTGTAAGTAAAATGAAAATTATTCCCTCAATAAAAACAGCAGTAAGCGCGAACTGCCAAGTGTGTCCCATTCCCAAAACTACTGTAAATGCAAAAAAAGCATTAAGTCCCATGCCAGGTGCAAGAGCAAAAGGCAGTTTAGCCCAAAATGCCATTACAAGCGTAGCAAAAATGGCAGATAGGGCCGTGGCAGTAAACAAAGCTCCTGAATTCATGCCAGTTGCCGATAATATGTTCGGGTTTACAGCTAAAATATAAGCCATCGTCAGAAAAGTGGTAATTCCGGCAATAATTTCGGTACGTACCGAGGTTTTATTTTCTGTTAACTTAAAAATTTTCTCTAACATAACATTTGGTATCTAACTTTTATTCTGCGAGGATAATTTAAATTTAATTTATTGTCCATTTTACGCCTAAAGTAGGGAATACTTTTAATCCTTTCATTCCGGCAAAGTTATAGTCAATTTCTACTTCGCCACCTACTGCAAACGATTTATTTATATTAAACCACAATTGAGGTTCAGATATAAAAATATACTTTGTTCCGATAAAATCCTGCCGTTCACGCCAAAAATCGGCAAAACCGGTAAATGAAAGTTTATCGTTCAGGAAATTTAGATACCAAACTCCGGTAAGCTGAAAATTGTTGGGCGAAACATTTCCCTGGATATATTTATAAAGCGCCTGCAATGAAAAACCGCTCGAAAAATTGGGAGAATTCCAGGAATAAGTCCCCCCGAACAAATAGGCATTGTTTATCTGTAAAGGTAACAAGGCATTTAATCCACCATTATATTCAACGTGTACCGCAAAAGGAGCATCCCATTTTTTTATTTCACGGGCTATTTCCCAATAACCTTCAGTGGGTCCGTTGGTATTATAATTGAAATCCACAAAAAAGAATGTATTTCCCCAATCGTCGGGTTTAAACATTTCGAGCGTAGAAGTGAGATACTTGCGTCCGTTTCCAAAATCGTAATGTAACTGGAGGTTTTGCGCTTTAATTGTAAGTGCTGAAAGCAAAATGGAAAGAAGAATTAATTTTTTCAAAACTGCTGAAATTTTATTGATTAAAAACTTTATTGAATTAAAAAAAGATATTTCTGTTTCGGACGTGCGTCCTCGGTTATCAGAAAATTCCAGCAAATATGCTACGAAATTTTTTATTAATTCAAACCTGTTAATTAATCAGGGCAGGTTTAAAACAGAAACATCAAAAATGAAGAATTATGTTTTTTCTTCTGATTTTTCGGATTGCAAAGTTATAATTATTTTTTTGCTAATTCAAATACTGAAAACCTATGCAAATTTTGAAAAAACAGAAAACGAATAACTCAGTTATGAATTATTCGTTTTTTAGTAGGTGTTATAATTATTATCTTCGTTTTCTTTTTTCGGAATCCCTACCTGCGTTCCTACGGTTTAGTCTATCATCGTTTCTGTTATAAGAACGCCAGGGTTTTTCGGCAACAGCAGTATTATTTCCTTTTTTTTCCTGCGAAAATTTACGATCGCCACTTCCTGAATTTTCTCTCGTACGATACTCTGATTTTCTTGAAGGCTCTGCAGCTTTACTTCCTTTTGCTTCCGAAACGTTTAAATCGGGTTCAGAGGCAAATGCACCAATAACTTTATCAACCTGATCAGCAAAAACATCAAAAAAAGTAAATTTATTGGTTACTTCTATGGCACCTATACTGATTGATTTATCGTTGGTTACTTGATTAATAATTCCTAAAAATCGTTTTGGATTCATACCATCTCGGTCGCCTACATTCATTTTAAGACGTATACGTCTCCCCGATTTTGCTCCCCGTTCGCTTCGTTCAGGTCTTTCGCCACGCTCACTGCGTTCTTTTCGTTCACTTTTCTCGTGATAATTCAAATCTTCAGCATCTTTGTAATACTCAAGAAAACGATTAAATTCAAGTGAAACAAAGCGTTTTAGAACTTCTTCCTTTGGCAGATATTCAAGTTGCTTCATTATCTGACTCATGTAAGGTGCGATTTGCTCCTCGTTCACTTCTACATTCTGCATGCGGTCAATCAAGTGAAAAAGTTGCTTTTTACACACTTCGAGTCCGTTTGGTATTTGTTGCTGCTCAAAATTTTTCCTAAGCATCCTTTCAAGATCTTTAATTTTGAACTTTTCTTTCGAATGAATGATCGAAACCGAAACACCTTTTTTGTTTACCCTTCCGGTACGACCGCTTCGGTGTGTATAAACTTCTGAATCGTCAGGAAGATTGTAATTAATTACGTGGGTTAAGTCGTTTACATCAAGTCCACGAGCAGCCACATCGGTTGCAACAAGCAATTGAATATTTCGTAAGCGGAATTTCTGCATAACCGTATCTCGTTGCGCCTGTGAAAGATCCCCATGTAAAGCATCGGCATTGTAACCATCGTGCATTAAATGATCTGCTACTTCTTTCGTTTCCTGACGCGTACGACAAAAAACTATTCCATATATATCCGGATTTAAATCTACGATACGTTTGAGCACTAAATAGCGTTGTTTTGCCTGTGCCACATAATAAATATGTTCCACATTTTCAGCGCCTGAATTTCGTACGCCAATTGTAATTTCTTCAAAATTTTTCATATACTGACGGGCAATCGCAGCAATTTCTTTTGGCATGGTTGCCGAAAAAAGCATTGTCCTACGAGTGTCAGGAGTTTTTTCGAGTATAGTTTCTATGTCTTCCTTGAAACCCATGTTCAGCATTTCGTCAGCTTCGTCAAGTACTAAATAATCAACAGCATTTAGATTGATTTTTCCACGTTCGAGTAAGTCTATCAATCGTCCGGGAGTTGCTACAATTATTTGTGGTGCAATGTCGAGTTGTTTTAACTGTTTGCGAATATCCTCGCCACCATACACAGGCACAACTTTAAGATTGTGCATATACTTCGAATAATTTACCAAATCATTCGAAATTTGAATACAAAGCTCACGTGTAGGCGCTAGTACAAGCGCTTGAGTCTGTCGGCGTGAAGCATCAATCAAGTTTAACACAGGCAGTCCGAAGGCTGCTGTTTTTCCTGTTCCTGTTTGTGCAAGAGCCACAAGATCAGTGTTTTGCTCAAGCATAAAAGGAATGGTTCTTTCCTGTACGGCAGTAGGCTGCACGTAACCAAGTTCTTCGATGGCCGATAAAATATCGTCCTTCAAATTAAGTTCTTTGAATGTCATTTTGTTTTTGTTAGTACACGTTTTGAGTAGTCTTCCGGCGATATTTTTCATTCGTTTGTTCAACGTGTACCCTCAGATTAGCAGACTGCCATAACTAAAGCAGTGAAATTCGGATATTTACCCGCAACGCGCAGTTGTTTTTAATTTGGGTGCAAAGGTACGAAAAATATATTATAAAATACTGTCCTTCTTAAAGTAAATTCATAAGTCTGAAATTTCTTGCGTGTTTTGTTAACCGATAATTTATTTAGAGGGTCAAAATTATTACAATAAATTCTTTTCAAAATAGTTTTATAGTTTTAACCTGAAATTGAACATCAACTCTCTTGGACGTAAAATATCTGAAGTTTCAATTGAGTTTATTGTACTGTAACTACTTTTAATAATATGTTTTTTGTTTAAAATATTTGTCCATTCTACGCTAACAATTGCTTTTTTAAATATATACTGCATGTTTAAATCGACAAATAAAATATTTGTCGATTTAGTTGAATTAGATTTATTATAATAATGCTGAAAACTGGAGAAGATTGAAAGATCTTTAGTCATTCCTAAAAACACGCTTAATTGTTGATTTAACCCAACTTTCCAACTATTATCCGGAACTCATTGCTAAACAAGTAAATAT
>CAZDSY010000095.1:0-12394 GCA_964508285.1 uncultured Paludibacter sp. | reverse complement strand
TAAGATTTATTTTACTGATAATCTTATGTTTATGGGCTTTTTAAGGGTCGACTATATAAATTGAATTAAAATTTTAATAATTAATTAATATGTAGAATATTATAATAACCATAACTTCATTTTTTTGACTTAACAATGTAAAAGAGTATCAGTTTCTTTGCAAGAAAAAATTAAATGATAAAACAGCGATTTTATTCAACTATTGTTATTTCCGATGTTCATTTAGGTACTGAGCATTCAAAAGCAGAGGAACTTGCAAGTTTTTTGAAAACAGTTAACTGCCAAACTTTAATACTAAACGGCGATATAATTGATGGTTGGCATTTACAAAAAGGTGGGAAATGGAAAAATGAACATACTAGCCTTATTAAAATAATCATGAAAATGATGGAGAACCACGATACAAAAGTAGTTTATATTCGTGGAAACCACGATGATTTTATTGATCAGATAGCGCCTTTCAGTTTTTCAAATATTTCTGTTGTAAAGGATTATTTTCATTCCAAAAATGGGAAAACATATTATATTACACATGGCGATATTTTTGACAATATCACTTCCAAAATGATATGGTTGGCAAAATTGGGCGATATTGGATATTCGCTATTACTGTGGTTAAATGGTGTATATAATTCTCATCGTGCTAAAAAAGGATTGCCTTATTATTCACTTTCGCAAAGCATTAAGCAAAAAGTGAAATCTGCTGTATCATATATATCCAATTTCGAAAACGAATTGGTTACATTGGCAAAAGCGCGTCATGCACATGGAGTAATTTGCGGACACATCCATCAACCTGCTAATAGATATATTAATGGAATCCACTACTTGAACTCCGGCGATTGGGTTGAATCAATGACAGCTTTGCTCGAACATGAGGATGGAACGTGGGAAGTTTATTATCACTCCAAAGACAACCACCGCTATCAGGAATTCGATGCAATAAGAATAAAACAACCCCAGTTGAAACAGAAATTAAATTATTCGTTGAATTTATTCAGTCCTATTGTTAAAATTTTTGTTCATTAAAATACATCCAATGAAATATATGTTCGTAGTACAGGGAGAAGGTAGAGGGCATTTAACCCAGGCAATCACCCTCAAGCAAATGCTTGAAAAAAATGGACATACAGTGGTGTCGGTTATGGTCGGGGCAAGTAAAAACAGAACACTCCCCGATTATTTTCTATCAAAAATTAATATTAAGGTTCAGCAGTTTCACAGTCCTAATTTTTTACCTGCACCAAAAAACAAAAAACCTTTTTTTCTTGCATCCATTCTTTATAATATCTTATTTATTCCTGTTTATATTGAAAGTATTTTTAGTATTCGCGTACAAATAAAAGCTTGTAAACCTGATGTTATTGTAAATTTTTACGAGTTACTTTGTGGGATTACGATTGGCATTTTTAATCCAGGTATTCCTATGGTGAACATAGCTCACCAATATTATTTACTTACAAATAATTTTAAATATAATGGTAAAAATAATTTACAGTATAAGTTATTAAAGATTTTTTCTCGTTTTACGGCGATTAATTCATCAAAAATTCTCGCTTTATCCTTTCGTCGGGAGTATGATGATCTAAAAAATAATGTAAAAATTGTTCCACCTCTTTTAAGGAAAGAAGTGCTGAATGCAAAGCCTGAAAATGGGAATTACATACATGGTTATATTTTGAATGATGGGTTTTATAATGAACTTGTTGATTGGAGTAAAGTGAATGCGTCGGAAAGACTACATTTTTTTTGGGATAAAAGAAATACCACGAAAGTTACTGTCGTGAATGACAATCTTTCATTACATACCCTTGATGACAAAAAGTTTATCAATTATATGGCAGGAGCAAAAGCTTATGCAACAACCGCAGGTTTCGAATCGGTTTGTGAAGCTATGTTTCTCCAAAAACCTGTATTAATGGTTCCATCACATATCGAACAGGAATGTAATGCCATTGATGCTGTAAAATCAGGAGCAGGCATATCTTCCGATAAATTCGATCTCAACTGCTTACTTAAATTTATTCCTAATTATAAAAAGGTTGATTATTTTCGAAGTTGGGTGCTGTCGGCGGAAGAATATTTTATGTATGAACTTACCGATATCGATCTTGCTTCTGAAAATGTATTTATTCCGATAAATATTTACAATCTATTTAGGAAATAGTTTTGTTCTATTAAAGATGAAATGATTTCAGATTACATTTTTTCGTTTGTAATCCAATTTTAAAACCAATGTAATTTACATTTGCTTATCTTCACACCGTTGATACATTTTTGTTATATTATGACTCTAATTTTGCGGAGCATTCAACTAAAGGTATTAAAATGTTCTGTAAACACGTTTTCACTCTTTTCTTTTTTTCTCTTTCCTTATTTACTTATTCAATACAATTAGAAGGTATAGTACGGGATGCACAAACCGGAGAACCCTTAATAGGAGCAAGCGTGTTTCTAAAAAATGATAGAACTAACGGAACAACAACAGGACTTGACGGAAGTTTTATATTGAAAAATCTAAAATCCAATAAAGTAACTTTGATATGCAGTTATATCAGTTATAAAACATTGGAAAAAGAAATTTCAATTCCGTTTACGGGTTATCAGAAAATTTATCTCGAACTTGTTTCATACGAAACAGAACTTCAGGACATTACAGTAGTCGCTTCAAATAAAAATACCGATGTGGGCGTTCGGAATATGGAACGTTTATCGCCTAACGTATTGAATATTGTGAGTGCGCGTAGTATTGAAATTTCGCCTGACCTTACTGTTGCCAATGTGTTAGGTCGTGTTTCGGGCGTGTCGTTGGAACGTAACAATTCGGGCGATGGACAATATGCTATTTTACGAGGGATGGACAAACGTTACAACTACACATTGGTTAACGGTATAAAAATTCCTAGTCCCGACAACAAAAACAGGTTTGTTCCTCTCGACATTTTTCCTGCGGAATTGTTGGATCGGCTCGAAGTAACTAAATCGCTCACCGCCGATATGGAAGCCGATGGTATTGGTGGAGCCGTAAATCTGGTAATGAAAGATGCCCCTTCTCAAAAACAAATTACCGCGAATTTTTCTACAGGATATAACGCATTATTTTTTAGCAGAAATTTCGATTATTTCAACACTAACGAAATTAATAAAAAATCGCCTTACGAGCTATATGGCGAAGGTTACAAGGCAAAAACTCGCGATTTTTCAACCGAGACAATAAATCTGCAATCGAGCAAACCCATCCCAAATATATTCGGAGGTTTTTCGTATGGAAATCGGTTTATTGACAAAAAACTCGGTTTTATTTTCGCAGGTAGCTTTCAAAACAGCTATCGAGGTAGTAATAGTAATTATTTTTCGAATTCAGTTGCCACAAGCGATGTGTCAAATCTTCCGGTTCTTACCAGTATGAATAACCGTACTTATTCAGAACAGCAAACACGTGTAGGTTTACATACAAAACTCGATTATAAATTATCAAAATTTCACAAAATTCAACTTTACAGTGCATATATGGTTTTTATCAACGCGCAAGTAAGAGATGTAAGTTCTATTGACTACTCAATAGGTTACAGTCCAACTGTGGGCGATTATAACCTGTCATTTAACACGCGTTTCAGATGGACACAACAACAGATTTTAAACAACACGCTTAAAGGTCAGCATGAATTTGGAAAATTTCAGACTGATTGGTCTGCAGTTTATTCGTTGGCAAATAATCAAATACCCGATAACAGTACCGTTTATACTGTAACTACAGTTCGAAATTTTGTGCAAAATCCCATCTCAGTTACAACACTTGGTGGTGCTCAACGTCGTTGGGAACATAATTCCGATAAAGATTTTGCCGGCTATTTAAACTTGCGCTACAACGATGTACAAATAGGATTAGCGAATCTTGATTTTTCTGTTGGCGGGATTTTTCGTGTTAAGGAACGTACCAATTTCTATAACCAATACGAATTCAGACCTTACGATGAATCAAAACCATTAGGTAGTCAAAACAATCTAATTAAAGGAACGGATTGGAATAGTTATCCTGAAATTAAATTTATGGTTTATAATCCTTACGGAGCGTTGGGAAATCCGCTCAATTATGATGCAACCGAAGATATTGCAGCTGGATACGGACAAATAAAAATGAACTTAAAAAAACTTGAAATCATTGCCGGTTTAAGAATGGAACATACGAATCAGGGTTATGATTTGAAGTACGCGATAAATGGTGTGGAAAACAACGGAAAACAAATTTATACCGATTTTTTACCATCGGTAAATTTTAAATACATTCTGACGAATAAAATAAACCTGCGTGCTTCGTATTTCAAATCGTTGAACCGACCGGGTTTTTTTGAAATTGTACCATACCGCATTTTGAATGAAGATTATACCGAAGCAGGGAATCCGGAGCTTAAACATACTGTAGCTCATAATATTGATATGCGATTTGAGTATTTTCCAAAGCATTTCGAACAAATTTTAATTGGAGTTTTTTATAAAAACATTCAAAATCCTATCGAATTGGGTATGTTGTATCAAGGTCAAGCCACTTTTTATACTCCTACCAACTATGGGGATGCAACTAATTATGGCGTTGAAATTGATTTCATAAAGTATTTTTATTACTTTGGCATTAAAGCCAACTATACTTATACAAACTCGAATATCGCCACTTTGAAACTTACAAAATACGCCAATCCTGACCCCAATGCGTCTGATAAAATTCTGATTAAAACTGTAACACAGCATCGACCCTTAAATGGTCAGGCGCAACATGTAGCGAATTTATCTTTTTTATATAAAAATCAACAAAAAGGTTGGGATGGACAATTAGCTCTGTCATATACCGGCGACCGTTTATATGCTATCTCCCGTTATCTCAAAGATGACATTTATCAATCAGGATATTTTCAAATGGATGCTTCGCTGGAGAAAAAACTGGAAAAGGGATTTATTTTGTTTTTAAAAGCATCGAATATACTTAACACACCCATGATTCTGTATCTGAAGAAGTCAAACCCTTCGAACGAGATTATTCCCGAATTTGAAAAATATAAAGAAGGCACATTGATTCGAAAAGATTATTACGGACTAAATTTCCAGTTTGGTTGTAGATATAAATTTTAATTCAAAAAATAAACAAAAATGAAAAGGCAATTTTTTTTAATTTCAATTATTTTTATTGGCATTATTGTGCTTAATAGTTGTAAAAATGAAGATCTTAGTATTAAAGGAGTTTCATTATCGGAAACATCAATTACAATGAAACCCAACGAAACAAAATCACTAAGTTATACTTTGTTTCCTGAAAACGCCCGGAATAAAAATGTAAAATGGAACTCTTCAGACTCAACTGTTGCAAAGGTAAGTGCTGTGGGTGTGGTAACTGCCATAAAACCCGGAAATGCAATTGTATCAGTTGTAACTGAAGAAAACAACGAAGAAGCAACCTGTAGTGTTACTGTAACTCTTAACGATCCGCTAAATGTAAGTGGTAATGTAGAAGGTACATGGAAAAAATATTCTGTAGTGAATGTAAATGGACAAATTACAATTCCGGCAGGTAAAACTTTAACGGTAGAAGAAGGTGTTGAAATTATAATTAGTACAGCCGGACAAGATGCCAATAATACAAAAATTGAGTTCATTGTACATGGTAATTTGTATTGTTATGGAACTAAAGAAGCTCCAATATTATTTACAGTTCCGGCAGCAGAACGTACAGAAGCAAATACTTTCAAACGTTTATGGGGCGGAATAATTGGTAGCACAACTTGTAATGAAATTGTATTAGATTACACGATTGTTGAATACACAGGAGCTGTAACAACAACTACTTCGCCTTCGGTTACAGGTGGTTTGTTTAAAGCCGGTGGCGGCGAAGGAATGGTGGCGTTTAATACGAACAATCCTTCAGGTAAATATATTATTACAAATTCAACCTTCCGCAGTACAGGCGAAGATGCTATTTATGTTCAAGGTGGAAATTGTATTTTTACGAATAATACGTTTTATGCAATAGGCGAAGCAGGTGGCGAAGCTATAAATGTAAAAGCAGGTTGCAAAGTAGATGCAGCTTACAATATGATGTATAGTACCAACACCAATGGTTTAAAATTATCAAACTCTGGAGCAGATGGCGGAAGTCGTTATCAAGCTCAAATTAATGCATATAATAATACAATTATCAATTCCGGTTGGAGACGCGACCCTAATAAACCAAAAGGTGGTTCAGTATGGGGAGAAGCCGGTTGTTTGATAAATGTTTATAACAACTTAATTGTAAACTGTATGTTTGCCGTCAAAGCTCCGAAATTTGGAGTAAGTGCTACAACCGGTCCAGACTTAAATAGTAAAATAGATTATAACTATTATGCTTCAGGAACAGCAGAAAGTACTGTTGCACAACATATAACTAATGGAACCAAAACTGCTTTTGATGGATTTAAAGCCGGAGTAACCGACGTGGTTTATGGCACTAATGATATACGTGGTACAGCTCCCGGGGATAAAGATCCGAAATTTGTTAGTTTTCCGTTTCTGACAAATCCTTTGTCAAGTTATACATTTGACAATACGTGGGATTTTCATTTGCAAGTAGGTTCACCTGCGCTTACAGGAGCTAAAACAGATTTTACTCCTTATTTCAGCAGTACAGGAATTACTATTAATGGTAAAACTTACAAATCACCTCCTCCGGCAGCTTATTTTGGTGCATTTGGAACTAAATAGATAAGATTAATTCTTTTTCATTTGTATTTAATCATTAGCAACAACGATAGGAATTAATTGCCTGGTTTTGCTTAAATCAAAATATATTTATGACAAACAAATTGACACAATCAGTTTTAGGATTTATAATTCTGATTTTATTATTTTCATGCGAAAACCCAACGAAAGAAGATTTTGCAGCTCTTGGTTATGGTGATTATAATTTTATTGTCGCCAACGATCTTGGTCGGAACGGATATTTCGATCAAAAAATAGTTGCGGAAGCCATGGGTCAAGTTGCCTTTAAGCATGATATAGAATTTGTAGCTGCTGCCGGCGATATACATCATTTTAACGGAGTGGCAAGTATAAACGATCCATTATGGATGACCAATTATGAATTGATTTACGCTCACCCTGATTTAATGATTGATTGGTATGCCATACTTGGTAATCATGAGTATAGGGGAAATACGCAAGCTTGTCTGGATTATGGCAAGATAAGTCGCCGTTGGAATATGCCTTCACGTTATTACACTATGGTAAAAGAAATTAACGATAGTACAACGCTTCGGTTAATTTTTATTGATACTGCTCCGTTAATTTCGAAATACAGAAAAGATTCGGTTGAGTATCCGGATGCTTACAAACAAGATGATAAAGCACAATTGCATTTTATCGACAGTGTTTTAGCTGTTTCAACAGAAACATGGAAAGTAGTAATTGGTCATCATCCCGTATATGCCTTTACTGAGAAACCCGAAAGTGAAAGAACTGACATGCAAAACACAGTGGATCCGTTACTTCGTAAATATAATGTTGATTTTTATTTCTGCGGTCATATTCATAGTTTTCAGCATATAAAGAGGAACAATTCGCCGGTTGAGTACATCGTTAACAGTTCAGCTTCATTATCGCGCCCGGTTGATAAAATTGAAGGTACGCAGTTTTGCAGCAATTTAACAGGTTTTTCCATATGCTCTGTCGAACACACAAAGTTTACGGTTAATTTTCTGAATAAATATGGTAAATCAATTTATACATATTCGAAAACAAAGTAAAGATGTAATATCGTCTGTTTTTAATTAATTTACTAATTGAAAAAAATCACACCTATTTAAAGCCGAAAGATTATTCCTTTCGGCTTTTTTTAAAGCAAAAAATATATGAAAACAAAATTAACACTTCTAACATTTTTCTATTTTCTACTAAGCACTTCATTGTTTGCCAACGATAATATCCCGAAAAAATCACTGAAAGATTATGCCGGTCGTTACATTTTACCCGAAAACCAATATGCAGAAAGGGTGGTTGTAGAAATAAAAAACGACACTCTATTAGTTGTAACAGATATGGGCCCAATCCAATTGATTCAAGTTAGTGATGATATTTTTGAGGTTACCGAATTTAATGTTCTGGTGAAATTTATTAGAGATGCAACAAAACGCAAGGTACTTGGGGTGAGAATAATTTACAAAGAAGGTGATGTTGATATATTTGGGAAAAAAGAAACGGACTGAATCAAAAATAGTTTAGAAAATTTCAAATTTATTCGTTTTACAAAATTATTGTTATTGGTCAGAAACATTGGTCAATCTTTCGTAAATAATTTCATAATTAATTGTTTAATAGATAATTAATTGGAGTATTTCGCAAACGAAATCTTCGTTTTACTACGATTGGCACATGGAAACGATGTGGAAATTCCGCAAAGTGGAATTAGCACATTGGCATATTAGCATATTGGCACAATCCTTACCTTTTAAAAAAAAAATTGTATCTTCGTCTTACATTTTATCACCATAAGTTATGAAGTTTTCAAAATATATTTTTATTGGGTTAGTTACTGTTTCAGTCGCCTGTTCATCACCCAGATATTCAGTATCACACTCCGTTTCATACAAAATTCCGCTTGATAGTACTGTGGATAAAATTGCCGATAAATCATACATTGCCTATATAAAACCTCTACAGGAGAAAATGAATGCGCAAATGAATGTGGTAATCGGTGAGTCGGAATTAACAATGCGGGCACACAAACCCGAAAGTTTACTCTCCAATTTCAGTGCCGATGTGTATAAAAAATCAGCTTCGGAATATATGAAATTTCCCGTAGATGTAGCAATTGTAAATCTGGGCGGACTTCGTACTTCAGTGCCTCAAGGCACTATTACTGTACGAAAAGTTTTCGAACTGATGCCTTTCGAAAACGAATTGGTGGTTGTTTGGCTTAAGGGAGATAAATTGAACACTTTACTTCAGGGTTTTGCCGCGATTGGCGGGCAAGGCGTTTCGGGACTTACATTTGAAATCAGAAAAGGAAAAGCCGAAAATATCTTGATAGGAGATGTACCTATTGATTTGAATAAAACTTACACTGTGGCAACCAACGATTATCTGGCTGCCGGCAACGATAAAATGGAACCTTTGGCACAAAATATTAAATCGGAATTTACGAATATCAAAATTCGCGATATGTTGCTCGATTACATAAAAAACGAAACAGCTCAGGGAAGAAAAATAACATCAGCCTTGGATGGAAGAATAAAAATTGTGACCAATTAAATTTTTAAAAATCATGAGGAAATTTTGTCTTATTCTTGTCTCTATATTTTTTGCAATTGTTGTTCACATCACTGCTCAGCATAAGGAGAAACTTGTGATTCTTCATACCAACGATACACACAGCCAGGTGGAACCTACCGATAAAAACCAATCGAGCAATGCCAATATGGGCGGTTATGCGCGGCGTATAGGTATGATACAGAAAATTCGTTCCGAGGAAAAAAATGTGTTATTGCTTGATGCAGGCGATTTTTCGCAAGGAACACCTTATTTTAATTTTTTCAACGGACATATCGAAGTCGATGCGCTGAACCGTATGCAGTACGATGCTGTAACACTTGGGAATCACGAGTTTGATAATGGTATTGATTCGTTGGTGAGTGCTTTACGCAAAGCAAATTTTCCGATTGTTTCCGCAAATTATGATGTGAGTAAAACCGCTCTAAGAGGTTATGTGCAGCCCTACATCATTACTTATCGGAGCGGAATAAAAATCGGAATTTTCGGTCTTGGCGTTAATCCTGAGAGTTTAATTTTTGCAAAAAATTATGCAGGGTTGAAATACAACGATCCGGTAAAAACAGCAAACAAAACAGCCTGTAAACTGAAAAAACTAAAAAAATGTGATATGGTAATTTGTCTGTCGCATTTGGGTTCCGATTCAACAGAAATAGCAATGAACGATTTTAAATTGGCAAAAAAATCCAGAAACATCGATGTAATCATTGGCGGACATTCGCACACAATGCTCGAAAATACCCGAACTGTTAATGCAGCCGGCAAACCGGTTGTTATAGCCCAAATGGCTAAAGGTGGTCTTTATCTCGGGCGCATCGATTTGGAACTGGAGAAGAAGTAAATTATTTTTTTTTCAATCGTTGAATCTGACTATAATTCGTAGTCAGGTTCTTTTTGTAAACTTATTGGTTAAATTAATTCGTTGGTTATTACTTTATTCTATCTGTGCTACTTTAATTTATAATTAGTACTACGTCCTCCTTGACCCGATTTCGCACGAATTCCTTTTTCAATTAAATCCTGAATATCGCGTAACGCTGTGTCTTGTGAACATTTCCCGATTTTTGCCCATTTTGTTGTGTTCAAAACGCCTTCCAAGTCATCCATTAGCATATTTAGAATTTTTAGCTGTCTGTCATTTAATGAAACGTTAGAGTGCCGAATCCAAAATTCGTGTTTGTAAATAACTTTTTCAAGTATTTTTTCCGAACTTTCTATTGAGTACAATAAACAATTCAAAAACCATTTAAGCCAATAAGTTATGTCCAAACTCCCTTTTTGTGTTTTCTCCAGAATGTCATAATATGAATTTCGTTCTTTTCGTATTTGTGTTGACAAACTGTAAAACCGATATGATTGTTCGTCTGAGCGTGCTAACAACATATCACTAAGTGCTCTTGAAATTCTTTCATTTCCGTTTTCAAATGGGTGAATTGTTATAAACCACAAGTGTGCAATTGCAGCTTTTAAAACCGGATCGATATTCAGTTCCAAATTAAACCAATCAAAGAAAATTCGCATTTCATTTTCTATTTGTTGATTTGCCGTTGGAGCTTGAAAATGAACTTTTTCTTTCCCTAAAGCTCTTGAAATAACCTGCATGGGTCTGGTCGAATCATCTCGCCAGTTTCCTGTTATAATTTTGTACATTCCTCTTTGTCGTGAAGGGAAAAGTGTAGCATGCCAACTGAAGAGTCTTTCTTTAGTCAGATCTATAGCGTAATTCTTTGTTGCATCAAGCATCAAATCAACAATTCCATCCACATTTTTTCAGAATAAACAAGCCCTGAAATTTCTAATCCTAAACGCCTTGCAATCGAAGATCTTACTTGTTCTCTATCAAGAAATTCGCCTTCAATCTCTGTCGTTTTTAAAATTTCATTGGTCAAAATCTCAAGATTTGCTTCATTTTGAAGTTCAAAACCCAAGGCTCCCATTTTTCCAATGAGTTTTCCTTGTCGATTTCTCGCATATGCAAGTAAAGGTAATAGTCTTTCGCTATTCCATTCAAATAATGGCCAGTTTTAATTGTTATATAAATACATATTTTATTTTCTACGCTAATTATGCGATAAATATATTCCTTGTTCTCCGCACAACAAAATAAAATCCGCACAAAATGCGTAAAAAATGTAAATTCTCCGCATTTATGCTTTTATGTATTTAGCCTCTTATCTTCAAAATCTTAAAATCAACCAAATAATTCAATTAATTAAGAATCTCAGGTTATTCCTTTTAAAACCATGAAATCTATTTCAGTTCAATTATTCGATTGAGAGCTATCTGTATTAAATCTAACTAATAATAAACCCGAAACGAAAAACTAAAAACGAAAAACACAAAATCCGGAACGAAAAATCAATATCCAACCGTTTGCGCTACAATAAACTGATATTTGCTGTCGAGTTTCAGAAGTTTGAGTAATTCTGCTTCCTGAGCGCCTGCACGTACCACACATTTCAAACCTTCCGAAGCGCAATACAAATACACGTTTTGTGTACAATGTCCAGCATCGAGCGAAGCCAACCAAAGTCGGCGCGATTCTTCAACTTTTCGTGCTCCTTCATAAGCCTTGTAATCCGCAATAAATACGAGATTGAGTGGAGCTGTTTTGACAAAATCCTGTCTACCGGCAAGTTCGCGATAATCTCCCTCAATAATAGGATCAAGCTGATGTTTTTTCGGATTGTACAGGTAAACGCCATTGGCAAGCAAAACGTAGGTTTGCAAGGGATAAAGTGCCATTGCAGAGGGTACCGTACGTTTCCCATCCGTTCGGTTTATGCCATTTGCAGCCCATAAAATATCTGATAAATGTCGTAATGATAGATTTTTTTGCTTAAACTGACGATCGGTTTTACGGTTTTTTAAAGTAGCCATTAAAGGTTTCCCGCCTGTAGTGTCAGGTTTCAGTAACTGAATGGTTTCAAACTTGTTTAGAACCATTGGTGCGGTATTCCTGTTTTGTGAAACAACATAACTGCTCAAAACTATTGAAGCAATAGTAAATAAAATGAATCGTTTCATGATAATTTAGATGTCTGAAATATTAAACAATACTACAAACTTACAACATTTTCGCTTAATTTTGTAGTTCTATAAA
>CAZDSY010000094.1:0-12776 GCA_964508285.1 uncultured Paludibacter sp. | reverse complement strand
CAACCACCAAAGCAATAATCGGATCATCGACTCCACCGTTTCCGCCTGAATTGTTGTTCTGTTGTGGTCCAGGATCAGGGGTTGGGTCAGGTGTCGGAGTTGGAGATGTAGAGGTTTTGAAGCTGTAAAAGCTGCTTGTTTGTCCTCCACCAACTATTGGCTCCTGAGCAAAAGATTCAGGAAACTCACAGAAAACAACAGCCAAAACAGCCGCAACAGAGAGCAACAGAACCAAAGCAAGAACAGATCTTTTGCGGATATGCAAAGACCCCTTTGTGTTCTTTCGTAACTCTCCAAGAATATTCAATGTTTCCTTCTCCTCTAAACCATAAAAAACCAAAGTTTAGCTATTTATATGTTATTCTCAAACAGTAAATCAGACACAATTTTTAGCCAGTTTCATTCTAATCTAAGTTGTGCTGTATTTTTGTTGCACACATTTTTGGTAATGATTTACAATACACATTATTTATTAAATCGTAAAACTTCAGACTGAATACTCGTTGAACAACAAAGCCACATCACAACGGAAAAAAAAGCAATGAAAAAACATCAGCTCATAACGCTCATAGTAACCATAATGATAGCCTCAACTCTATTCATAAACATAGGCAATGCAAGTGACCAAACAACATACACGATTCAATCAAGCGGAAGCATAAACCCAGAGTCTACAAAACTTACAGTAATACTACGCAATACTTTACTTTTCGCAGGGTCAAAAACAGAAATAGAAAATCATGTAGACACCTTTGTATTAAACCATCCGCATGTTACCGCAGTCACAATTATGGATATGCATCAATATGGAATATGGTGGTATGGTTACTCTTTTAATAAAAATGATGGAAAGTGGATGGGCGCAAGTTTTATTCAAATAAAAACTATGATAGATAGATTTCATTATCACGGTTGGCAAGTTGGACTTGAAACAACTGGCATAGCATGGAACAACCAAGAAGAATATAATTACATCACAAAATTACATCCTGAACTTGCTTTAACTGATGCTAATGGTTTTAGAGCCACAGGAATAGACGATTCGATAAAATTAACCAAGAATCCAGGATACAACAGAGTAATCCCAAATTTTTTCGCAAAGTTTGCAACTGATGATATAGTAAATAATATAACAAAAGGAACGCGCTTGATTGATCTCTATACAAATCGACTTAGCCAATTAATCCAAGATGGGTTAGAATTTGACTTTTGGTTTGGAACTGATGGATGGAACGGATTTAATATGCAAGGTTATTATTGGAATTCCCCAATTGCCAGTAGTTGTTACAGTTTTGATGAACAACTAGAGTATGAATATGGAAATTGGTCACAAGCAATTCTACCAAAAAACTGGGATATTATGAATCAGGTTCAGAAGGCAAACGCAATAATAAGCAATCAAACAATTTTAGATAATTGGTGGTTTTACTGGCAAAACCGTTTTGCCGAAATGTATTCCCAAATTCGCCAAGTTTTTATAGATACAGGTAGACCTGGACCATTTTATACAATCGGGACTGTAGACGCATCTTCTCTGCCCCAAGGAGGAAATTTGTCACCAACAGGTATGTATAATATTTCTCTTTTAACGCAGTATAACGCTTTTGATTATTATTATAATGACGTAGAAGGAGTTGAAAAAGCAGGGGCCACTTATGCAATTGGAAGAGAATCTGCATATGCAGCTGCGATAGTAAAAATGCAAGCTCCAAAAGCGAAATTAATAATAGGTCTTCAATTTGCAAATATTGAGTCTTTTCCTTCATGGACAGTTAAACAACAGTACTTATCACAAGCTATAAATTATATATGGCATAATGGAGAAATATTCCGAATAGCAGACCCTACGATAGTCATGATACAATATCCTTCACTCACCGGATACTTAGGTTGGGAACAAGAAGAGATAGAGGAAGTATTTAATTGGATTAGTAAACAAGCAACACTTCTTAATACTTCAAAACCTGTGTGGTTAGGTCCTGTTTACATACTAGCTAACGGTTATTCAGGTGCTGAAGGAAATGCTTGGTGTGGACTGAATTTTTCATTTGCACAATGGGCTTGGTCTAATAATTTAAAAAACAATCCGAGTTTCATTAATACTTCAATGGGAACACTCTTACTAGATGCTTCGTTACAGGATACTGGACCTCAATTAATAGGTAATAGCGAAATAGTTATGAATTATCTAATAAATAACAAACTTAATGTTTGGTATTGGGAAGTTCGAGGTTGGCGTATTTCTTCTGCTGTTTTTGGGGAAGGATCTGATACAAAATTTGAGGATAATATTGGATTAAAATATAACCCAGGTGTAACAAAAAACACATACACAATTTTAAATTCAACAAATGATTATAACGCGAACTGGATAATATCTGGTTATGAAGGAGTTACGTGCAAGTATAATTTTTATGACCAACCTTCGCCTTATTTACCGAGCAAAGGATTCATTAGCATCGCAAACACAAGCGATACACCGAATCGCACTGGAGCTGGGATATACTACAATAACACAACTGGTCACTTTGCATTTACTCATTATGGGAGTTATCAACAAAATTCAGGAATAAGTCTACCCCGCGGATTATTAAATAGAATGCTTTATTGGGTTGCAGATTGTCCAGTAAATAGTTCAGAACCACTAATAGACATTAAAATAGAAAAAGCTGGAGACTCATTACTATTGCCTATGACCAATCAAAAGGATGTGGGAAATGTAGTCGGCTCTAGTATGGGTTGGACCATAACTACAATTTTAGATTTAGATGAAAATATGCTCAATTTAGGAAAACCAGAAGATTATCTAGTATACTGGGCAAGTGAGTTAACCCCTATAATTTTTTCAAGTTGGAATAACATTAAAATTAGTTTATCTGGTATGGCGGATACTTTAGTAATTATGCCCAAAAATTGAGAATTAAAAGTTGCCCAAAATAAAAAAACTATACACGGATAATTGACAGGATTAAATCTAATAAAAAGTCTTATGAGTCATATATGTGAGTAATTTATTGAAGATATTATAAAATCATAACATCAATAAAGCTTTATAATAATCATAAAAAAAAGGAACAAAAAATTATAGAAATTAATAAATCATAATTAAGGTGTTTTATACCTTTTTTGGACAGTGATAAAGAGTTGAGCGAACTGCTGAACTCTCATACTACCTTTAAGCATCTTTTTCATAATAACATCATCAGAAACTAGGCGATTTTGTTGAATAATTAAGTGCTTTTTCCAAGTTTTTTTAAAATTAATTACATTCCAGATGTAAGCCCTAATCACTGCAGTTGCAAACCTTATTTTTAGAAGAGCGATGAATAAGATGAATTCAGCTGTAGAAAGGGAAAAATATCGAGGGAGAATTTTGAGTAGTGTTGAAGTTGAATAATTTTTCAAAAGTGATAAAAGGTTATTTCTTTCCATAAAAAAGGCACTACGTCTATAATAGACATCTGTCTTCTGAGTACCAACCTTATTAACTTTATAAAGAGAGGCTTCTCGTGCATGAAAAACAATGGATTTAGGCACAAAGACAGTTCGATGCCCTCTCAACCAAGCTCTCCAACAAAGGTCTAAATCTTCATGATAAAGAAAATAATCATCATCAAATAGACCACCAATTTCATTCAAAATTTTGCTTCTAATCACTAGTGCAGCACCTGAGGCAGAAAAAATTTCCTTAATTTCGTCATATTGACCGTGGTCTATCTCTTTATTACCACGAGCAATAGCAAAACCATAAAAATCACTCATTTGGCCTGCGCCATCAAATCTTTTTGGATCTAACATTAAAAGAAGTTTACACTGTGCAATACCTATAGTTGAATCATTTTGCATCACTTTAATTACTTCTGAAAGCCAGTTTTTATCTACCTTTGTGTCATCATTAAGTAAAACTAGATAATCACCTCGAGCAACTTTCCAGCCTATGTTATTACCGCCTGTAAAACCCAAGTTCCTTTGGTTTCTTAATATCTTAAGCTTACTTTCTTTTCCAAAGTGTTTTTTAAGAAAATCTATACTATTATCGGTTGACCCATTATCAACAAATAAAACTTCAAAATTTGGATATTTAGTTTTAAATATATTTGTTAAACAACCATGTAAAAATCTTGTATCATTATAATGGACAATGATAACGGAAACTAGAGGTAAATCGGGCATAAAAATACACTTGTTTTATTGTGATTTATTTGTATATTCACAAACCTTATTGAATAAGCTATAACTTAGAGATTCTTATATATAGAACATTTATACCTAAAACTTTTAAACTTAGCCAAATAAACCTTTTATTAAACTATTTTTTTATTATTGCAATATTAAAATTTAAATAATCATTGAATACTTCAAATTTTTCAATTGCATTTTCGATATAACGCAACTTATTTAAAATTTTTTCGTTTTTTATTGGGTAGAGATGGCTTTCTACTGAAAAAAATTTCACATCTTTTGAATGAATATTAATCAATTTCATAAAAAATTTTTTAGTAAAATGGTCATGACCTTCAAGCAGAGTTGCATGAAAAAAGAATAGCGGGTTATAGCGGTTAGCCTCTATACAAACTATGTACCCGTTGGTTTTTGCTACTCGGAATAGTTCTTTTAAAGCCTTTTTTGGGTTAGTAATGTGATGTAATACATCTTTTTCAAAAACTAAGTCAAATGATTCATCCCTAAAGGGCATATCACATATTGAAGCGACTGAAAAGGAGTATTTATCAAAATTTTTCCAAGTTTTAGACTTTTTTATATCTATGCCAACAAAATTATTGGCTTTTTGTAAAAGAAAATCTTTGTATGATCCATCATCACAACCGACATCAATTGCAGAATCAATTTCTGTAGCATTTAAATATTTAAGCACTTTTGCTAGTATGGTATTTTTATATTGAAAACAATTTTTACCCAAAATATTCACCTAGTATTATGAAGTAATATGAATACTAATTTTCTAAGTCAATTAAATTAAAATATATTTATCATAATCTGGATTTTTATTTTCTATACAATCTTGACACTAAAACATTAATCACTAAAAATTAGATGACAAAATCACCTTTTGATAAATCTCAAGACATCTATTACCAACAGTTTCAAAATTAAAACATGATTTAACCAAATTTTTTCCAGCTGAACTTAATCTTTTACACAATTCATAATCATCCAATAACAACTCTAGTGCTTTAGCTATCTCTAAATGATTACCTGGTTGTGTTAAAAGACCGGTTTTTCTGTCAATTATTATTTCAGGAATACCACCTACCTGACTAGCTATTACAGGTTTACCGTAACTAAGAGCTTCCAACAATACCACCCCAAATGGTTCATTCCAGACAGAAGGACAAACAAAAATATCGGCAATTGTAAAATAAAAGTCTAACTCTTCATCATTAACATACCCTTTCAACATAAAGTTTTTTTCAAGTTCATATTTTTTTATAGCATTTTTAAGAAAATTTGTATAGCTTACTAGCTCCGAACCGAAAAAAAAATCTGGACCTATAAGTATACAAAGTATATCGGGATATTTTTTAACAATAGATTTAACGGCTTTAATTAGCACCATAGGTCCTTTGTCGGGACATTTTCGACCCACGAAGAGTATAATTTTTTTATGATGTAAATTTAGTTTTTTCTTAATTTCTTCAATATTTTTGTTAGCTTTTTTACTAGTGTCAACTGCAATATGTAAAATTTCAATTTTATTTTTATTTATTTTTTGTTTATTAATAAGAAAATTTTGAATATACTGGCTGTTAGCCAAAAATTTGTTAGAGGCTAGAATTGGAGTGGTCTTTCGAATTTCGTTATGAATACTACAAACAAATGGAATCCCAAGGGTAAGTTTGCTTATTGTAGCAGCAAACCCAGAATATACTTCATGAATATGTAGTATATCAATAGGATTTTTCCGATGTAATCGAATTATCTCTTTAAGAACATACACATTATAAGGTGCAAATGAGGCTATTCTCCAATCCATAACTTTTCTAAGAGAATTCTGAAATGTCTCGACGTATGGCAAAGTGTGAATATGAAGATTATTTTCAATTAATTCTCCGTTACCGACCCCAAAAATATCCACATGATTAGTCTCAGATAATTTTTTAGATAACCTATAGATATATGGTTCAATCGCACCGCGTCTATTAGGTAAAATAGGTTGAAGTCCACCAGAAATCATACAAATATGCATAGTAAAAACTTCCAAAGCAAAGTTTTAGAATTTAATATTAGTTGTCAAAGAGAAAGTTTTTTAGGTTTATAGGTAATATAACCTCTAAAAAATTGACTTAAACTATCTTATGTTATATTTTTACAATCAAAAATATTATTATAAATTTTTATATATTTCAATAAGTTTAGAGGTTAATATCTTCCAGTCAAAGTTATTTTCCACATATTTACGTGCGTATTTCCCTTTTTGCTTTCTAGATTTATCATCTTCAATAAGTTCCAGAAAAGTAGCGGATAAATTTTTAGGATCAAGTTTAGAAATCTTCCCGGCATTACCAAAGTCTATATAATAAGGTAAATCACCGGTTTCGTCTACAACAACAGGAAGTCCAGAAGCCATATAATTAAAAACTTTTAAAGCCCCACCAGTTGTAGAAAGAGGAGGGGGGCAACATGCAAAACCTATATCGCAAATTGACAAGTACTCATTTACAGAGCTATAAGGTATACGTCCTATGAATTTAATATAATCTGATAGTTTCAGGTTTTTAACCATTTTCTCAAAAAAAAGTTTTGACCTTCCATCCCCGATTATCAAACAAGAAACATCTTTTCTTTTAGTAACTATTAATTCCATCGCCTTTATTAGAGGATAAATTTGAATATCATTATTAATGGAACCTAGATATACAATTACATTATCTTTTAATGAAATATTTTGTTTCAGAGTTTGTGGAAAATTTTTATTAAAATCTGATGTTTTTACCCCATTTGGAAGCCAAGATATTTTTTCTTCCTTGAAGCCCATATTAAGATACATTTGCCTTAGCGAAGAGGAACATGTCGTAATATGGTTGGACAAACTTGGAAAAATTATTTCGCAATATTCGACAAATTTAATATTTAATCTGTTATGATTTTCTACGACCATAACAGTATGATCAAGATCATCCATATCTAGCAAAAGGGGTTTCTGTTTAAGATATTTTATTGTATAAGGGATAAAATTGTTAGGAAGCGGTTTCAATACATGTATAATATCAATATTCAAAGGAATTGCTTTAATAAAAGACGAAGCAATGTACGGAAAGGATGAGATACCAATTTTCTCTACAGGAAGTTGGTAGGGTTGAATTATTTGAATCCCATGAAAATTATAAATTCTTTGAGCTTTATTTTTTGAATGCCTATCAAATCTTGGTAAAATTATTGAGACTTCGTTGCCTCTATTAACAAGTTCTTTTGCAAAAGAAACTAAACGATGGGTACTTGATTCCATCGAAAAAGAAAAGGGACTAAACATACAAATATTCATTCTAAATAACCTAAGTTATTATAACTCGCCTTTGGATTTGAGAATAATATCGATGAATACCTGTTATGGCAACAAATAATACAATAATTAAGAGCAATAGTAGCAAAAATCGCCTCTTTGGACTTGAATTTTCATAAATCCTTAGGAAGCCATGGCTTGAAAGAGGATATAATCCAATACAAAGTACTTCCAAAACTCTTGTTGGAAATGAAACGGGAGCAGCAAAGCCTATTATAAATAAACCTAAAATTAGAATAAATCCAATGCCGAATACTAGAAGAGTGTTTGAAGATTCTCTAAGTCTTATTTGTCCTAATTTTTTTCTTACATCTACAATATCACGTAAACTTTTTATCTGATATATTTTTATTGCCTCTATAATAAAAAGGGCAATTATGAATAAGGGATAAATTATGAAGGTAATATTAGTCAAAAAACTTGCCTGTTGTACTTGTTCAGTAGGACTACCAAACCCACTGAAGTAAATATAAACATTGAAAAAATCGGGGTACAAAAGGGTTCCATAAGCAAACCAAATTGAATATGTAAAAATACCTAAAATAAAAAAAGAAAGGGCTTTTCCTTTGAATTGATGGGGCTTAAAAAACCAAGTAGATAAAGCTAAACCCAAAGTTGTTAGGATAAAATATAACGTGCTCAAATGATGGGAAAGAATTAATAAAATTATCATGAACAGCACAGGAGCTAAATATTTAAAAGACCAAACACCATTTTTAGCAAATTTAATACTTAGGTATAGAGACAAGAAGAAAAACAACATCCCCAACAAATCAGGGCAATAATGGACGGAAATCCAATACCCTAAAGATGAAAAAGAGAATAGAAAAATGGAAACAGCCGCGATTTTCTTCTGGATAGGAAAAACTTCTGAAATTATTAAAAATAATAAAACACAAGCTAAGGTATAAATAATAAAGGGAGAAATACGAAGAAACAAATCCATAGGTACTCCGAGTTTTATTGCCACAAAGGCTATAATAAAAGCCAGAGGATAATCATGTTCATAATGACCTGATGAGGCGAAATCAACTCCATTTCGAATCCAAGAATCCAATATTTTTATATAGTGACCTGAATCTGGTTCAAAATCTATTAATGAAGTAAACATTACAGAAAATGCCATTCTGAAACTTACTAATAGAATAATAACAATGAAAATATACATATACATTGAACGATTATTTTCTAGATATTTTATAGAAAAAAAGGAAATGCATACAATAAGTGACACACCGATCCAATAAGGTAAAGGAATTACTTTTTCAACATAAAATTCGCCTGTTCCCATTTCATCAATTTTTATAGAAGAAAGAGAAACCAGCATAAAAATAAATATAATTATAACGATTAAAGAAAACAATTGAATTGGATTTTTAATCGGTTGAAGTTTCAAGCTTTGCACACTTTTAATGTTTAATTATTTTTTAGAGAATATTTAACTAAAAAAAGTAGTAACAAAATTTTTTCTTAAAATTTATTATTTATTAGTTTTTTATAAAGCCTTAAAGTTTTTTCGGCAATCAAAGACCAATTAAATTCTTTTTTAGCTTTTTTAATTGCGTTTTGACCAAAAAACTTCCTAAGTTCAGAATTACCTAAGAGTTCAATGACTGCTCCAGCAATCTGCTCGCTATTTGCCGCTTCAATTATTCGCCCGTCAAAATTATTTTCTATTAGTTCTGGATTACCCCCCACATTTGTTGTTATGATACATTTTCCAAGACTCATCGCTTCAAAGACAGATATACTCAAAGGTTCATATAGTGATGGATGAACATAAATGCTGGCTTCTTTGTATAGAGAAAAAAGTTTTTCTTTTGGCAGGTTTTTAAGAAATCTAACAGATGAAAATAAACCAAGAGATTTGACTGATGCTTTTAAAGATTTTTCTTGGTCACCTGAACCTACAATAATAAGATTGGTTTGGGGATATTGTATCATAATTTTAGGCATTGCATAGATTAGATATTGAATACCTTTTCGCCAGGATAATCTGGATACTACTAATAAAGTATAATTCTCTTGAGTTTTAATTGAGTATCCATGACTTTGGAGATTTATTCCATTGTGAATTGCTATTATTTTTTCTTTTGGAAGTCGATTGTAAGCGACAGCCTCATTTGCAACACCTTGACTAACTGCTATTACACTATCAGCACAATGATACTCAATATTTGTTAATGCGGCCATAAGCGGCTGTAATATTAATGCTTCTTTTAAAACTCCAAAGTTCAGGGTTTTTAAAGACATATCTGTAAAAGAAGATATTTCTTTAAAAGAAGTCCCGTGAAGAGTCACAACAAAAGGTATATTTGATTTTTTGAACAAGGCATATCCGTAACTAGAGGGACTTTGACCGTGAACAATATCTATTTTATACTTTTTAATGAGTTGATGTGTTGTAGCAACTGTGAAAAGGTTGAAGTACAGTCCCTCTCCAGCTGAACCTTTAAATTTATTTCTAACATAATGAAGTTTAACACCGTTGACCTCTTTTTCTATTGTTTCGAATCCACTTATTAAAATATGAACTTCTACGCCCTTTTTGACTAATTCTTCTGAAAGATTGCGTAGATGATAATTTATTCCACCAAACAATAATGGATCATATAAACAAAGAAAAAGAATCTTCATTTTTAACCTCTTTTTATAGCAAAAAAGTATATTTCACCTAAATATTTAGTTTCAAAATTGTATTTTTTCAACAATTTTATACAATCATTATAGGCACTTTCTATTAATACAACTACTTGTCTACTATTTTTTAAAGTAGATAATGCACCTTTAACTACTCTTGTTTCTTCACCCTCAACATCTATCTTTAGCCAATTTATCTCCTTAATATTAAGACGTTGTAAAAGCGCATCTATGGTAAATATTTGAGTTAGTGTTGGCTCACAAATAGGCGATTCAGAGGAGGGATTTAAACCTGAGAGTGAAGGGTCCATACATCCGTAGAATAGTTTTTGACCACAAAAATCGCTTAAAGCAACATTTAATGGAATGACATTTTCAAGTTTGTTTAGTTTTATATTTTCTTTTAAAAGCTCGTAATTTCGAGGATCTGGTTCAACAGATATTACTTTTCCAGTTTTACCAACTAAGTTTGCAGCCTTGAGCGTATAAAGCCCTATATGCGCCCCTACATCAACTACTATTTCACCTATTTTAGGACAGAACAAATCTTTGAAGAATGGTTCATGATTACTAAGTACAAATAAAAAATCATGTAGTATAAACGGTCTAAATTTTACTATGTTTTCTTTAACACTCATAGTAATAGTAAAATTTGTTAAAGAAGTGGGTAAAGAATTCCAAACCCTTCGAAGAAAACCATAAAGAAATGTATCTATTATTTTACGTTTTGATTTTCCAAAGGGTAACAATACAAAAAAAACTAACCTTCTAAAGGCTCTAAAAGAGTGAAAAGTTATTGTTTTTAAAAAAGTATCTAGCTTATTTCCTTTATTCATATGTAACACTATTAGTCACTATTTTTTAGATTAATTATTCCTTATAAGTGAACGGTAAAGGTCAAGATGTGAATTGACTATTTTAATTTCATTAAACTTCTCTATTAGAAATTTACCATTTTCGCCCATTTCTTCTCTTAATGTTCTATTTTCTATTAAAAAATTTATTTTATGAGCTAACTCTTCTGGACACCCTGCATTTACAAGCAAACCAGTTTGATTATTCAATATAACTTCAGGTATTCCCCCTACTTTTGAAGCTATTACCGGTTTTCTAAAATACATAGCTTCTAGTGCCACCCGTCCGAACGGTTCAGCATATATTGAAGGAAAAATTACTATGTCACAGTCTCTGTATTGTTTATGGAGGTCTGCAAAAGGAATTTTTCCTGCGAATTTTATGCAGGAATCTAGTTTTAGTTTTTTTGTCATTTTTTCTAATTTTTTCTTTTCTGGTCCATCACCAGCTATTGTTAGGTCAACATTTGAATTTTTTTCAACAACAGTCTTCATGGCTTTAATTAAAACTGAAAAGCCTTTAAAACTGGCAAGAAAACCTGGTGCAAATAAATGAATGTTTGAATCTTCTTTCTTTGAAGAAAAACCATCTGTCTCTTTAAATGTTGGTGGTAGATTGTATATGGGTATAATTTTTCCTCTGTTGATGCCACGTTGTACTAGCTCAGTTTTTATATATTTACTTACTGAAATCACACAGTCTATGTTGTGTAGTGCTTTGATTATTGTTTTGTTTCTTTTTTTTAGCATTGTTGATATTGGTTTTGGAAACATGAGTTCCCATGTTTCATCTAGAACGCTGTTTCGTATTGTGGCTACTGCTGGAATTTTTAAGGTTTTATTTGCGGCTACTGTTGCAGGTAGGATGTAGGTGTCTTGGATATGTAGTATGTCTGGTTTGATTTCTTTTAGTTTTTCTTTAATTTTTCGTGCTAAAAAATAATCAATTACAGTATTTCCTAGTGTTAAAAGTTTTTTTGGAACTTCAATTGGAAAACTGATTGACATTAAGCGGTTGTCGTTTTTTATTTTTCTTGTTGTTAAGGCTTGTACGTCATGGCCTTGTTCAACTAATTTTTCAAGTAAAAGTCGGGTGCTTACTTCTGCACCACCGTATTGTTTGCCAAGTAGGGATGTGATGAATAGAATTTTCATGGTGTTTTTCTCAATATTTTTAGGTTTTTTAATAGAATTACTAGTTTATGCGGGTTCTAGTGTTGGTGTAGTATGTTGTGGGTTAGGTTTGCTTTTCTGTTGTTTAGTAGTTCTAAGATTAGTTTGGGGATTAGTATGCGTCCGTCTTTTGTTGTTTTTGTGTAGAAGGTTTCTTGTATTTTTATTAGTTGTGTTATGGTTACTGTGGCTTTTAGGGTTTGGTTGGGTTCTAGTTTGTATTGCCACAGGATTATTTTTGGGATTTGGATGCGGTTTCCGGTTTGGAGCGTGGCTTTGAAGGCTACTTTTTCTGTTAAGGGTAATGCGGATGTGTCACCTTTTTTGACTTTTTGTGACTTTTGCAGACTTTTATTGACTTTTAGTGACGCAACCCAAAATATATGCAAGTGCTAAAACAAAAAATCAAACTGTTACAAGTTGTACAAAAAAGTTTGTAAATTTAACCGGTCATCTTCTATCAAACAAAAAATTATTGTTAACGCTTCAAAAATGAATATAACCTAAGATAGTCTTGGACGATTTTCTCTACATGATAGTTTTCCAAAACAAACTTTCTGCAGAGGTTGCTTACTTGCGGTTTTCTG
>CAZDSY010000093.1:0-13035 GCA_964508285.1 uncultured Paludibacter sp. | reverse complement strand
ATATTTACTTGTTTAGCAATGAGTTCCGGATAATAGTTGGAAAGTTGGGTTAAATATGTTTGAGATTGAAAAAGATAAAAAGGATATAAAAAAGTGGAAAAAGATGCTCCTTTTTGATATTCTTGGAATAGATTGATTATTCAAAATTCATCTCTTTTTAAATATCATATTTAATCGGGTTAGAGTGAGATTGTCTGCTGAAGTTTATAAATTGGTTTAAAATACTTTTGATAAATAATCAATTTTAAGCAAACTTTATTTTTACGGGCAGAAAAACAAAACGTACATTTAATAAATAAATAAATAACTGATTAACAAATAAATACAAAATGTAAGAGAAAAACAAAACGTGCATCTGCTTGAATTTTAGTTTAATTATTTGCCAATATAGGGGGATATTCTTAAACTTGGTTTTAATTTTTCTTTAATAGCGTTTTAAAAGGCTCTAAACACAGATTTTAGCGCCTTTTTTTATTATGAACGGGTAAAAAGTTACGTGGATTTTAAACCTAAAATACCGCCGTTAGAAACGGTACATTTTATGCAAAAAACAGCAATGGGCGGACAAATGGGCGGACAAATGGGCGGACAAAATCCAGAGAAAAACAGCGTTTAAAATACCCTTTAATGGCAAAAATATAGTTAAAATATAGTTAAAACAGCCTTTAAAATACCCCATAATGCCACATTTTGAACAAAAAAATAAGCCGTAAACGGCTTATTAATAACATTTTAAATGTGATTTAATGCGTGTGAGTGCTTCCCTGCCCGAAAAAAAGAAAAAATAGGGGAGAAAAATTTGTTAAGATTACTCACGCCCCAGCTGTTTTTTTAAGTCTTCCAATTCTTTTTTTAACAGTGCATTTTCGGCGACAAGCTCCTCGAACCTCTGAAGTAATAAGTTGCCATCCGGGGGATTTTTTTTGCTCTCTGTTTTTAGCATGGGACCATTGCCCAATATTAGCCATTCGATATTAATATCAGGACAATTTTCTAACACCTGTAGCATTATAGTTTCTCCAATATCAGCATTTCGAGTATACATTTTGCCGATATATCCATTAGATATGCCGCAAATTTTCTCAAATTTAGAGTTGTTAATTCCTTTAAATTCAATATATTGATATATTCTATCAATTGCCTTCATAAAATAATTAGAAAATAGTCTATTTTTTTCTTGGTAATTAGAAAATAGTCTATTATATTTGCAATGTCTTTTAAAATTAAAAGTGGCTGTAAATATACAACATAAAAATCAAAATTGTACCGGAGGGATGAAAGCAATACTTACGAAACATGGAGAAAAGCAAAAAATTGCAAAATTAATGGGTGTGAGCCATATTACGGTAAAGGATGCGCTGAGCGGAAAAACGAACAGTGAGCTGGGGCGCAGGTGGATACGACTATGGTAACCTAATTCAGGATATAAACCCTGATGATATCGAGTCGATCAATATTTTGAAAGGTCCGAATGCTTCTGCGCTTTATGGTTCAAGAGCCTCAAATGGTGTTGTAATGATTGTAACGAAAAAAGGCGCTAAAGGAAAAGGTCTTGGTGTTTCCTTCAATACCGGAGTTGGTTTTGAGGTTGTAAATAAACTTCCAGTTATGCAAAGAGAATACGGAGGTGGTTATGGACTTTATGATCAAAAGGTGAACGGGAAAGATTATAAAATTATTGATTACGGTATTGACGAAAGCTGGGGACCTAAATATGATGGAACACAATACCTTTCATGGCTCGATTTAGCCAAGTGGGAAAATAAGGGAATGGTTGGCGATCCTACCACAAGCCCCTGGCAGGCTCCTGCTAACGATATTGATGCGTTTTTTGAAACCGGTGTTAACTTCACAAACAACGTTAACGTATCAAAAGCAAACGATAATGCTGCCATTCGTGTTTCATTTACCAATACCGCTCTGAAGGGATATATGCCTAACAGTAAATTGGATAAAAATGTATTCAACATGAGTGGAAGTGCCAAAATGGCAAAAATCTACGAAGTATTCTCCAATATTACTTATCTGAATCAGGCTGCAACCGGACGTTCGGAAACTGGTTATGGCGATAACAACGTGATGCAGAAATTTATACAATGGGGACAGCGCCAGCTCGACATGAAAGAACTTGCATCTTTCTATAAATATGACGATGGCACTCAGGCTTCATGGAATCGTAATGACTGGAACGATCGTACTATTGCTTATTCTAACAACCCTTACTGGTCGCGTTACATGAACTACCAGAATGATACACGTCATCGTTTGTATGGAAATGCAGGAGTTAAAGCTGAAATTCTGAGCAATTTATCAGTGCAGTTCAAGACAAGTCTCGATTTCTTCAGCGATAAACGTTACGAACGTAATGCTGTTTTCTCGCAGGAACAATCGAAATATAGCGAAACCCACAGACAACAGTATGAAATTAATCATGAGTTGCTGGCAATGTACAACGACAAATTTGATGATATAACACTCAATTTGAATGTCGGAGGTAACATGCGTTATGTAAATTATCAGAATCTTACAGGATATTCTGTTTCAGGTTTGGTATTACCGGAGTTCTATAACCTATCGAATTCAAAAAGCCCTGCTAAAGCTGAAAACTACCTGAGCGAAAAAGGAGTAAACAGTGTTTTCGGAAATGCAACAGTTGGTTATAAATCACTTGCTTTTATTGATGGTACACTTCGTGTTGATAAATCATCAACATTACCCGAAGGTAAAAACGTTTATCCATACTATTCGGGAACAGCCAGCGTTATTTTGTCAGAACTTATCAAGCAGGACTGGTTATCTTTCGCTAAAGCTCGTGTAAGTTATGCCAAAGTGGGTGGTGACACAGGACCATACCGTGTTCTCGATACTTATTCGTTCTATACCAGTTTTAATGGTGATCATGCATATTTGCTTCCAACTACTAAAAATAATATGGATCTTAAACCTGAACAAACATATTCAGCTGAATTTGGTCTTGAAGGTAGCTTCCTGGATAACAGGGTAGGCTTCGACCTTACATTATATCAGAGCCGTACTGTTGACCAGATTACTGCAGTTTCACTTTCGGGTGCATCAGGGTACATTTCACAAGTACTGAATGCAGGTACTATGGAAAACAAGGGAGTTGAATTCAAATTGAATGCAACACCTGTTAAAACCAAAGATTTTGAATGGAATATGACACTTACTACTGCACAAAACAAAAACGTGGTGAAAGAACTTTACGGCGATTTGCAGTATTTGCGTATTGTAGCAGCTCCGTTCAAGGTTGAAGTTGGAGCTTATGTAGGCGAAGAATATGGTGTAATTATGGGTACTGACTATATTTACGATGAAAACGGAAATAAAGTGGTTGGTGCAAACGGTATGTATTCTGCTACCAGCGGAAACGTACCTCTGGGAAGCGTTAATCCCAAAATTACCGGTGGTTTACTAAATACATTCCGTTATAAAAATCTCGATTTGAGCATTTTATTCGATGGTCAGTCAGGAGGTAAATTTTTCTCAACTTCAAATATGTGGGGTATGTACTCAGGTATGCTTGAAGAAACAGCCGGTTTAAATGAACTTGGTAAAGAATTACGTGGTGATCCTGCCGAAGGTGGTGGTGTTTTACTTCAGGGAGTTCTTGCTGATGGAAAACCAAATACTACCCGTTTGGATGCTGAAACGTGGGCAAGTGGTTTCTATTCAGGTCCTGCTGCACAAAATGTATTCAAAAGCGACTTTATCAAACTTCGTGAAATTTCAATTGGCTATACTTTGCCAATAAAATCGAATGCAATAAACAGTCTGAAAGTATCTGCTTATGGTCGCAACCTGGCAGTATGGGGTCCCGACACCAAACATTTCGATCCTGAATCGGCAACGACAAGCTCTGGTAACATTCAGGGTATCGAAGGTGGTGCTCTGCCATCCATAGCAACATTCGGATTCAATTTAGGATTTCAGTTTTAACTAATTAGCAACTACAAATATGAGAACATATTATAAATTATTAATAGCTGTAGTGGTCGGAGCTTTATTTGTTTCGTGCCACGATTTGGAAGAAATGAATGTCGATCCGAATAATCCTTCGAACGTATCAACGGCAACTTTGCTGACAGGTTCGCAAAAGAAAATGATGGATTATATCTACGACAACTGGTTCAGTGGGCGTCAGGCTTTACCCTACGCACAGTACTGGTGCCAACGCAATTACACTGAAGAAGATCGTTATCAGATTCGTGAATCGGTAAACAATGGTTATTTTAACCAGCTTTATGTAATTGCAGGTAATTATAATCTGATTGAAAAATTAAATCAGGATCCGGTAACCAAGGCAGTTGCAGGAGCTTACGGTAATAACAATAATCAGATTGCCGTAGCAAAAATACTTAAGGTATGGTTGATGCAGGTTATCGCTGATACATGGGGAAGTGTTCCCTATAGCGAAGCATTTAAGTTGAACGATGGCGTTCAGTATCCTAAATACGATGATTTGAATGTACTTTATCCTGCTTTAATTAATGAACTGAAAGCTGCCATTGCTCTTATTGATGTAAACGATGTAGCATTTTATGAAGGTGACCAGATTTATGGCGGTGATGCATCTTTATGGAAGAAATTTGCATACAGTTTAAAAGCACGGATGGCTTTACGTCTGTCCAAAGTTGATGCAAACTGGAAAACTCACATTGCCGACATAATTGCAAATCCTGATCTCGGTTTCACCGATAACAGCGAACAGGCTATGTTTAAATACTCTACCGAAGCACCTAATGAATGTCATTTTTACAGAGGTTTCTTTGTTGATGCCCGAAACGATTTTACTATCACAAAACCTTTCTGCGATTTGCTTAAAGGTCAGCGCGATACGCTCAACAACAAACAACACCCATGGCCGGGTGTGGTTGATCCTCGTTTAGCTGTTTATACAACGCCGCGTAGTGGTAAATATATCGGAATGCCTTATGGTGTACCAAGTTCGAGCTTGAACTCAGCAATCAGAAATGCTTCACCTTCGTGGTATTCTTCAGCACCTCCGGTTATGCTCAACAAAGATTTTGCAGTGCCTTTGATGACTTATGCAGAATATTGCTTTATTATCTCGGAAATAAAGAATTTTGATAAAGCATGGTATGAAAAAGGAATCCAGGCTTCAATGGAACACTGGTCAGATTTAGCAGGTGGAGCAATTACTCAACCAGAAATTGATGCATATATTGCTTTTGTAAACGGAACCGTAAATGCAGAGACTGTGGCTACTCAGAAATATATTCACCTGTATTTGCAGGGAACTGAAGCGTGGGCAGAATATCGTCGTACCGGATATCCTAAAACAATTCTTAAACCCGGTGAAATTAGTTACGATAAAGCCGGAACACTGATACCGTTTACTGCTCTTTCAGAAACAAAAGGCGATTTACCTGCACGGGTTAAATATCCTACTAATGAAAGTACTTTAAACCCTGATGGATTTACTGCCGCAGTAGCAAAACTTACAGGCGGTGATAACAATTATCACTCAAAGATGTACTGGGATGTACGCACTGCTTCTAATCCGTATCCGGCTAATAAATAGCTGATTTTTTAATAAAATGCCTTAAAGCTGTCTGTTAGGATATTGTATCCTTCAGACAGCTTTTTTATGTTTGATTTTTTTGTCTTTTTTTATTACTTTTACTTATGTTTGTGTAGTGTCTATAACTGTAATTCAATCAAAATGCAAAAAACTGTTCCTGAAAATTCTTATCAGCTTCCCCCCACTGAAATCCTTGAATTGGCTAATTATACGCCTGCACCAACCATTTCGATGGATATGCGTTACGAGTTTGTGATTTTTAAATATCGAAACGCGTATAAAGATTTGGAAGACCTGATAATGCCTGAAGTTCGTTTGGCAGGAAGAAGAGTAAATCCGATAAACCGCGTAAGCACTTCTATCGATTTTTTCAGAAATATAAAAATTGGAAAAACAGATGGCCGAGAACCTGTTCAGGTAGAAGGCTTGCCGGAAAATCTGCGTATTGCCTATACCGCTTTTTCGCCCGATGAGCGCTTTTATTCATTTACTAATGTAACTGATGTGGGGCATGAGCTGTGGATTATCAATATCAAGGAAGCTAAGGCAAAAAAACTTCTTGAAGCTGGCTTGAATGCCTTTTTTGGTAATCCTATTGAATGGTTGCCTGACAACAGACAATTGATTGTACAAACTGTTCCGAAAAATCAGCCTTTAATCCTTAGTCAGGATAAAGAAAAGCCTATTGGTCCTTCAATAATGGAATCGGGTGGCGAAGTTACTCAAAACAGAACGTATCAGGATTTACTTAAAAATGAAACTGATGTCCGTAATTTTGAAATGCTTGCAACATCTGAACTTTATATTGTTGATATTGATGGTGAAAATTGTTTGTTTCGCGAAAAGGATTTGTATAAATTGGTTTCAGTTTCGCCTGATGGCAACTTTGTATTACTTAATGTGCTAAAAAAGCCTTTTTCTTATCTTGTACCTGAAAGTCGGTTTGCAAATACTACTTTTATTTGTAAAATCACCGGCGAGTTTGTGCAAACAATAGAAGAAGCGCCATTGAATGAAATACTACCAAAGGGAATAATGGCTGTTCATAAAAATAAACGCGATATAAAATGGAGGGCAGATAAACCATCTGAAATTTTCTATTCAATTGCTCTTGACGATGGCGACCCTGCAAAAAGCGTTTCAAACAGGGATGCTCTTTATGTCCTTGAATCGCCATTTTTTGACAAACCGCGCTTGATTTATAAAACGCAATTACGTTTTTCGGGCATATATTGGTGCAACGAAGAAATTGCTGTAGTTAGTGAATTTTGGTACGATACCCGAAGGAGTTGTACTTTTTTAATTAATCCGGAAAACACCGATTGGTTGCCAAAAAAGGTTTTCGAAAGAAATTATCAGGATATTTATTCATCGCCGGGCAATTTTGAGATGATAAAAAATAATTATGGCAGATTTGTTCTTGCTAAGGAGGATCAATACTTGTTTCTTGTTGGTGATGGTTTTACGGAAAATGGAAAGTTTCCTTTTGTCGATAAATTGAATATCGAAGATCTTTCTTTTACAAGAATTTATCAGTCGGATTATACCGATAAATTAGAAGAAATTGTTTTGTTCGAACGGTTTGGCGAAGGTGAAGCACTTGTACGCATTCAATCTGCCAATGAGTATCCGAATTATTATATCAGAAATATCAATAACAATACTTTAAAACAGATAACATTTTTTGAAAATCCTTTTATGGGTTTGAATAATGTTTCGAAAGAGGTGCTGAAGTATAAACGAAAAGATGGTGTTGAGCTCAGCGGAACTTTGTATCTTCCAAAAGAATATGATAAAGATGCCGGAAAGAAATTGCCGTTGTTGATTTGGGCTTATCCCGTGGAACATAAGGACAGAAATAGTGCCGGACAATCCACTGCAAACGCTAACGAATTTATTTATCCGTATTATAACTCGTTTATTTATTGGGTAATGCGTGGTTATGCTGTACTCGACGATGCTTCTTTCCCGATTGTTGGCGAAGGAGAAAATGAGCCGAATGATACATTTGTGCAACAGTTGATACAAAATGCTCAGGCAGCCATTGATGTAGCTGGTCAAACAGGATTAATTGACACAGAAAGAGTTGGAATTGGCGGACATTCGTATGGTGCTTTTATGGTGGCTAATTTATTAACTCATACCAATTTATTTAAGTGTGGAGTAGCGCGAAGCGGTGCTTATAACCGTACACTTACGCCCTTTGGTTTTCAGGGTGAACAGCGAAATTTTTGGGATGCCAAGGCAGTATATGATGAAATTTCACCATTTCGATACGCTGAAAAAATGAAAACGCCGCTTTTGCTTGTTCATGGCGAAGACGATAACAACTCTGGTACATTTACCATGCAAACAGAACGCTATTTTCAGGCTTTGAAAGGATTGGGTGCTCCGGTGCGTATGGTTATTTTACCGAAAGAGAAACATAGCTATGCTGCTCGCGAAAACATCTTGCATTTACTTTGGGAGCAGGACAGTTTTTTTGAGAAATATCTGAAAAGATAAATAATACTCCTTTTAAAAGAATTTCGTACTTTTGCATACTTAAAACTGAGAAATAACTGTTTAGAATCGTAAATTGTAAAAAAAGTAAATTGCAAATATAATAATGAGTATAGTAGAGAAAATAAAATCGGCGAAGTCCACTGCATTTTCATTTGAGCTTTTACCACCCATTAAAGGAAATGGCATTGAGAAAGTTTTTAAAGCCATAGATAAATTACTTGAATTCGACCCCAAATACATTAATATTACCACCCATCGAAGCGAGTTGATATACAGAGAAACAACCGGAGGTTTGTTCGAAAGAGTTTCGCAGCGGCATCGACCCGGCACAGTTGCTATAGCAGCAGCTATCAAAAACAAATATCATATACCGGTAGTTCCGCATATTATTTGTAGTGGTTTTACTCCTGAAGAAACAGAATATGCATTAATCGATCTTCAGTTTCTTGGCATTACCGATTTGCTTTTGTTACGGGGAGACAAAGCTCGACATGAAAAAGAATTTGTACCAACAGGTCATGTGCATGCTACCGATTTGCAAAAACAAGTGAATCAGTTCAATGGAGGTTTTTTTCTTGATGGTACAAAATTAAAATCACAAATCATACCTTTTTCTTATGGCATGGCATGTTATCCTGAAAAACATGAAGAAGCTCCGAATATTGAATCTGATTTACAATATGCGAAAATGAAAGTTGATGCCGGAGCTGAATATCTTGTTACTCAAATGTTTTTCGACAATCAAAAGTACTTCGAGTTTGTAAACAAATGCAAAGAAATTGGCATAAATGTACCAATTATACCCGGGTTAAAACCTATTACATTAATGAATCAACTTACAGTGTTACCGAAAATTTTTCATACAGACATCCCCGAAGAATTTGCTGCAGAACTCAGAAAATGTAAATCGGACGAGGAAGTGGTAGAAGTTGGAGTGGAATGGTGTAAAATGCAGGCTGCCGATTTGAAGGCAAAAGGTGTTCCAAGTATCCATTTTTATAGCATGATGGCTGTCGAAAGTGTCAGAAGGGTTGCAAAGGGAGTGTTTTAACTTATGGATTTTTCATTTAATTCTGAAACATGAAACTCTGTAACATGAAATATGAAACTCTGTAACTTCTAATTTCTTAAATTCTTAATTTCTCTTTTTAAATAACTAAAGCAACAATATCGAAATGAGTTTTCTTCTGGGTTTATTGATGTTAATCCTTTTTTTGGGATTATTTGTTTTTTTGATTATTCTTGGTTTTTTCAAATCACTCTTTAGTTTAGGACGAAAAAGAAATGCTAAATCACCTTCGGATGATGAAAATCGAAATAAAAACTATAAACGCGGTAAAGTGTTTCAAAAAAACGAAGGTGAGTATGTTGATTACGAAGAGGTTAAGGATTGATAATAAATTCAACTTCTTTAAAGCCATAAATTTTGGTTTCTCCTTCTTTGTTAAGTAGCACTAACCTACCATCGTTCAGCACTTCAGTTATCATAGCCCGAAAGGTTTCGCCTTCACCACTGTAAGGATAATATCCATCATTTCGATACAATTTATTAAAATATTGCATCCTTATTATTTCATAATCTGCATCATAATAGTTCTCTAATATCTTTTCTATAATTCTTTCCATCAACTTATGCCTATTAGAACTCTTTTTTGTAATTAGTTTAAGCGAAACAGGATTTGGAGCATAACTTGTAAACTCTGTTTGATTTACATTCAATCCGATACCGATAATCGTTTTATTAATTATACTTCCTTGAATGGTGTTTTCAATAAGTATTCCGGCAATTTTCCGGTCTTCAACGTAAATATCATTTGGCCATTTAATTTTTACGTTTGGAATAATATCTGATAATACTTCGAGAATAGCAACGCTTACAATCTGAGAAATAATAAACTGTTCGGCAGCTTGAATATGGTTTGGAAAAAGTAAAGTGCTGAAAAGAATATTCTTACCTTTTTTTGATTCCCATCTATTTATTCCCTGTCCTTTTCCGGAAGTTTGGTGATCAGTATAAATAAAAAATCCTTCAGGTTTATCTTCTTTCCTCGAAATAGATTTTAATAATTCGTTTGTCGAAGTAGTTTCAGGTATGTAATAACATTCCATCATTTAAAACCCGGTTATTTTGATATGTCAATTAAAAAATTTTCTATCTGATTTGTTACAGCTTTCGACGATCCATTGGCATTATTCACCATTACGGCAAATACTCTTTTTTTATTGTTAAAATCAATAAATCCTGCGTAACATTTTACACGGGAAATGGTACCACTTTTTGCCATCACTTTTCCTTTCAGTTTTGAGTTTCTTAAAAATGATGATAGAGTTCCGTTTACCCCTGAAACAGGTAAGCTTTTCATAAACACATCGCTGTAGCTACTTTTTTTATTCATATATTCCAGTATATTTACCAAAAACAGTGCCGAAACTGCGTTCGAAGGCGAAAGTCCCGATCCATCAACCATAAAAAGTTGGTCGGTTGGTAAATCGCGCCGCTTCCAAAAATCTTTTATTGCCGAAATCGAACCCGAAAATGAATCTCTTCCTGTGAATTTTACCGATAGGTATCTGAAAAGGTGTTCAGCATAGTGATTATTGCTGCGTACATTTATTTCAGTTATTATTTCACTTAGCGGAGGTGAATAGTGTGTATATATTATTCTTCGCGTGCTTTCAGGTATGTTTAACATATTTACTTTAATGCCGTATTTTGTCAATAAACCTATAAAATCAGAAATTAGTAATGATCCTGGATCCGGAATGTCTCCCTTAATAACAAATTCATCTTTGTTAGCGGGAATTGCACCTCTGATAATTCTTAAATTTGTTCGGGGAATTCCATACAGATAAGCGCTGTCGTAAGTAATATTGGTGGATAAGAGATTGTTTTCAAATTTTAATCCTTTAATTTCGGGATCACTTCGTAAAATTTCAGGTTGTGTGCCCACCTGTCCCGATTTAAGAATCAAGCGATAAGTATTGTCCTTATATGAAAGTCCGTAAACTCCGGATGCATAGTAATTTCCCATGTCCTCCCAAGTCCATTTTGGATTTACAGCTTCTGTATTATATATGCTTTCATCAGCCAAAACACGTCCTGCTATGGTTTTAATTCCAAATTTTTTTATTTCAGCAGTCCAAACATTTAAAAAATCCCGATTCCCCACAAATTCAGAACCTAGTGTTGGATCGCCTCCGCCTTTTATGTAAATATTCCCAAATAGTGTGCTGTCTGTTCCTATTTTCCCGTCAATTTCTATTCGTGTTTCAAATCTGAAATCAGAACCGAGTAGTTCAAGCGCACTGGCAGTAGTAACAAGTTTCATTGTCGATGCAGGTATCATACTTTTACTCTCATTACTTTTATAAAGAACTGCTCCTGTATTAATATCTTTAACCAATATGCTAATGTTCGCATTTCGCATTAAATCGTTATCGATAAGTTTTGTCAATGGTCCCGAAGCGAAACAGACGAAATTCAGTATGGTTGTTAAAATGTAAATTGAAAATATTTTTTTCATTGTCATGGTGTTTGAATATGTTTTTTATTTTTACTTTGTACTTTTTGTAATATGCTGATAGTAAATTTTCATTTTTTCATTTTTGCAAATGTAAATATAAAAACTCAAATTATTTTTTAGGTGCGAATACAATTTTTTGTTAACAAATTTTTCTCTCTTTGTATTAAATATGAGCTGAGCACTCCAGCATTTATCAATGTAAAAAATTGCACAATTATTCACATAACATGCTGATTTGCATAAATATGTATTTTGAGAAATATTATAGAATGTATATAAAATATTTTGCCCGAAATTAAATAATAAATCAGAAATCGGGGACTTAAACCATAAAAAATATGTACTTTTGCAAATAATTTTCACACGAAATTTGAACTAACTAACACAAAAAATTTTTATGAAGAAGCATAATTTTAATGCAGGGCCTTCAATTTTAGCCCGCGAAGTTATTGAAAAAACAGCTCAAGCTGTACTCGATTTCAATGGTTCTGGACTTTCAATTCTTGAAATCAGTCATCGATCCAAAGATTTTCAGGCAGTAATAGATGAAGCTGCAGCACTTATGAAAGAATTGCTCAATGTGCCCGAAGGTTATTCAGTACTTTTCCTTGGCGGTGGTGCAAGTTTACAGTTCTGCATGGTGCCTTTCAATTTATTCGAAACAAAAGCTGCATATCTTAATACCGGTACATGGGCAAGTAAAGCTATTAAAGAAGCTAAAGGTTTTGGCGAGGTTATTGAAGTTGCATCTTCAAAAAGTGCGAACTATAATTTTATACCGAAGGATTATGTAATTCCGGAAGATGCTGATTATTTTCATATTACAACTAACAACACTATTTTCGGAACTGAAATACTTACAGATATCGATTCACCTGTGCCACTTGTTGCTGATATGTCTTCTGATATATTTTCCCGTCCGATTGATGTATCAAAATATGCCTTGATTTATGGAGGCGCACAAAAAAATCTTGCACCTGCAGGCTTGGCTTTTGTAATAGTGAAAGAAGACATACTTGGAAAAGTAACGCGTACCATACCGAGTATGCTTAATTACAAAATTCATATTGAAAATGGTTCTCTTTACAATACTCCTCCGGTATTGCCTATTTACTCTGCTCTCGAAACTTTACGCTGGATTAAAGCAAATGGCGGACTTGCAGGAATGGAAAAAATGAACATTGCGAAAGCCGAATTGCTTTATAATGAAATTGATCGCAATAAACTATTTGTAGGAACTGCTGCTGTAGAAGACCGTTCGCGTATGAATATTTGTTTCGTTATGGCTCCGGGTTACGAAGCTCTCGAAGCTGATTTCCAAAAATTTGCTTCTGAACGTGGAATGGTTGGTATTAAAGGACACCGTTCTGTTGGAGGTTTTCGTGCATCGTGTTACAATGCTTTGCCTATCGAAAGCGTTCAGGCACTTGTTGATTGCATGCA
>CAZDSY010000092.1:0-13036 GCA_964508285.1 uncultured Paludibacter sp. | reverse complement strand
CTGTTGCTCAAGTGGTCGATATCATCAACATCAGCTTTTGAGTTAATTAGCTGAATAAGATATTTAATTATCGCGATAATGTCTTCTTTGGTTAAAATCTTAACTTCAGGACTAATATCCAGATTTAGTTTTCTGTTAATTCTGAATCGTCCTACATCACCTAAATCATAACGTTTTTCAGAGAAGAAAAGATTGTTGATAACCTCACGTGCTGAAGAATCATCTGCAGGTATGGCATTACGTAATTGTCTGTAAATATATAATACTGCTTCTTTTTCCGAATTACTCGGGTCTTTCTGAAGTGTATTGTAAATAATTGCATAATCATTCTGATTTACTTCAGGATTATGCAATAGTATAGTTTGAGTTCCTGAATCTACAATTTCATCAATATGTTTATTTTCGAGAATCGTTTCACGGTCGATGATAATTTCATTTCTTTCAATAGTAGAAACTTCACCGGTATCTTCATCAGCAAAATCTTCCGTCCATGTTTTTAAAACACGTGCAGCAAGGCGTTGACCAATTGCCTTTTTCAGATTCGCTTTAGTAACTTTAACCTCTTCAGCAAGGTTAAATATTTCAAGAATGTCTTTATCGCTTTCAAAACCGATAGCCCGCAACAATGTTGTTACAGGTAATTTCTTTTTGCGGTCGATATAAGCATACATTACATTATTTATATCTGTAGCAAACTCGATCCACGAACCTCTGAAAGGAATTATTCGTGCAGAATAGAGTTTTGTACCATTGGCATGGATGCTTTGTCCGAAAAACACACCAGGTGAACGATGCAACTGAGAAACTACAACACGTTCGGCACCGTTAATTACAAAAGTACCTCTTGATGTCATGTATGGAATAGGCCCAAGATAAACATCCTGTATTACCGTATCGAAATCTTCATGATCAGGGTCGGTACAGTAAAGTTTTAACTTAGCTTTCAGGGGTACACTGTATGTTAATCCTCTTTCAATGCATTCTTCAATAGAGTAACGGGGAGGGTCGATATAGTAATCGAGAAATTCGAGGATAAAATTATTTCTTGTATCGGCTATAGGGAAATTTTCGGTGAATACTTTATATAAACCTTCTGTCTTTCTTTTTTCCGGCGATGTATCCATCTGGAAAAAATCCTGAAAAGATTTAATTTGTACATCCAAAAAATCGGGATAGTCGAATTTAGTTTTAATTGAAGCGAAATTTATTCTTTGCACATTATTATTCGAAGACATTTTCAAAGAGTTTTTTGGGTGCGGTGAACTTAGTTATATTTACAGACAAGAAAAGGTTTAGAATCCTCCACAACGGAGGAATCTAAACCAAAAACCTGATAATCAGATATTTTTATTTAAGTTCTACTTCGGCTCCGCCTTCAGTGAGTGCTTTGTTAAGTGCTTCAGCTTCGTCTTTCGTTACACCTTCTTTAATTTTTGAAGGAGCAGCATCTACGAGGTCTTTAGCTTCTTTCAGTCCGAGACCGGTAAGTTCTTTTACCAATTTCACGATAGCCAGTTTATTGGCACCGGGGCTTTTCAAAATTACATCGAAAGAAGTTTTTTCTTCTACTACTTCAGCAGCGGCTGCTGCGGGACCTGCTGCAACAGCTACAGCTGCAGCGGCTGGTTCGATACCATATTCTTCTTTCAAAATTTGGGCTAACTCATTTACTTCTTTAACTGTGAGGTTAACCAATTGTTCTGCAAAAGCTTTTAAATCTGCCATTTTATTTTCTTTTTTATGAATTTTTTATTATTCTGTTTTAATTATCTTTCGGCAAGTGTTTTCAACACGCCATGTAAAATATTTCCTCCGGATTGGAGAGCTGAAACCACGTTTTTAGCGGGCGACTGAAGCAGTGCGATAACATCTGCAATAAGTTCGTTTTTGCTTTTAACATGGATAAGAGTTTCCAGATGACCTTCGCCAATATAAAAACTTTCCTCAACATAAGCCGCTTTAAGCACCGGTTTTTTGAGTTTATTTGTTTTTTGCTTGCTGAAATCTGAAATAAGTTTAGCGGGAACATTTGCGTTGTTGGTAAGCATCAACGAAGTTTCCCCTTTCAACGATCCAAAAATTTCACTGAAATCAACCTGAGAATTCTCAAGTGCTTTTCTTAACAGTGAATTTTTCACTACAACAAGTTTTACATTTTCTTTGTAACATACTCTTCTGAGTTCACTGGTTTGAGCGGCATCTAATCCGCCTATATCAGTTAGATAGAAATGAGCATATTCACTCAATGTTGTTTCAAGTTGTTTGATTATAGCGCTTTTATCTTCCTTTTTCATAAACTTAATTTTTTATTCTTCAATTGATTTTGGGTCAATTTTTATACCCTTACTCATTGTGCTTGAAAGATAAATGCTCTTAACATAAGTACCTTTAGCGGATGTGGGTTTGAGTTTAATCAACGTCGAAACAAATTCGCGCGCATTGCCGATAATTTGGTCGGGTGTGAATGAAACCTTGCCGATAGAAGTATGAACAATACCATATTTATCAACTTTGAAGTCAATTTTACCTTGTTTTACTTCCTTTACAGCTTTACCTACTTCGTTGGTTACTGTACCACTTTTAGGGTTTGGCATTAAACCACGCGGACCGAGAATACGACCGAGTGCACCTAATTTTCCCATAATAGCAGGTTGAGTGATAATCACATCAACATCAGTCCAACCGCCTTTTATTTTATCGATATATTCGTCGAGACCAACATAGTCTGCTCCGGCTTCTTTTGCCGACGCTTCCTGGTCGGGAGTACATAATGCAAGAACCCTTACTTGTTTTCCTGTTCCGTTGGGCAGCGATACTACACCGCGCACCATTTGGTTGGCTTTACGTGGGTCAACACCTAACCGTACATCAATATCTACAGAAGCATCAAATTTAGTGGTAGAAATTTCTTTTACCAAAGCTGCTGCCTCTTTTAATGTATAGGTTTTTCCAGCTTCAATTTTTTCTAAAGCCAACTTTTGATTTTTTGTCAGTTTACTCATTTTTTAATTGAAGTTTAATTAGTTATTAACCGGAAATACCCCTTTTACGGTAATACCCATGCTTCGAGCCGTTCCCGCAACCATTTTCATAGCTGCTTCGAGTTCGAAACAATTTAAATCAACCATTTTGTCTTCGGCGATAGCTTTTACCTGTTCCCAGGTAATTTCAGCAACTTTTTTACGGTTGGGCTCTGCCGATCCTCCTTTTAATTTAGCTATTTCCATAAGTTGGATAGCAACCGGAGGAGTTTTAACAACGAAGTCGAATGATTTATCGGTATAATAGGTGATAACAACAGGTAATACTTTACCTGCTTTTTCCTGGGTTCTGGCATTGAATTGTTTGCAAAACTCCATAATGTTTATTCCTTTCGAACCTAATGCAGGTCCTACAGGGGGAGATGGGTTAGCTGCACCTCCTTTGATTTGCAATTTGATAAGTCCAGCAATCTCTTTTGCCATAAATGAATTTTATTAGTGATTAGTTAATGAAATAATACAGTTTGTAACAGAACTGCTTATTCCTTTTCTACCTGTGTGAAGGATAACTCGAGCGAGGTTTTCCGCCCGAATATCATAACCATAACTTTGAGTTTTTTCTTTTCAGTGTTCACTTCTTCAATAACGCCGGTAAAACCACTGAACGGACCTGAAATTACTTTTACATTTTCGTTTTTGAGGAAAGGTGTAAGTAATTCTTCGCCGCTTTCAATAAGTTGATCCATTGTTCCGAGAATCCTGTTAACTTCCGCTACCCTAACAGGTGTTGGTTCGTTATTCTTCTCGCCCAAAAAACCCATAACATTGGGTGTATTGCGAAGACGATGAATTATTTCACCGGTAAGAACTGCTTCAATCATGATATAACCAGGCATACAATTACGCTCTTTGGTTATTTTTTTCCCATTTCTAATTTGATAAACTTTTTCAGTAGGTATAAGAACCTGAGATACAAACTGGCCAAGGTCAGAATTTTTCATTTCTGCTTCGATATATTCCTTAACCTTGATTTCTTTTCCTGCAATGGCACGCATAACGTACCATTTAAAATTTGATGACTCAGACACTTTTTTCCCTCCCTGATAATTTACTTTAACACATTATAAATGGTAGTCATGATTCTTTCGAAACCAAGATCCATTACCCAAACAACCAGTGCAAGAATGATGGAAGCAATCAGTACGACAACTGAACTGTTTGTAAGTTCTGACCATGTAGGCCAGGATACTTTATGAACCAATTCCGAATAAGCCTCTTTGATATAGTTAATTATCTTCATTTTTGAATGTATATTTTGCACGGGCAGAGAGACTCGAACTCCCGACACCTGGTTTTGGAGACCAGTGCTCTACCAACTGAGCTACGCCCGTGTGTTTAATCAGTAAACAAGTTTTTAGTTACAAGTAAACAAGGAAAATAAGAACCTTGTTTACTTGTTCACTTGTGTACAATTATTATTATTCTACAATTTCAGTAATCTGACCTGAACCTACTGTACGACCACCTTCGCGGATAGCGAAACGAAGACCTACGTTGCAAGCTACAGGATAGATAAGTGTAACTGTAATTTCCAAGTTATCTCCGGGCATTACCATTTCTGTTCCTTCAGGAAGTGTAATTTCACCGGTTACGTCCAATGTACGAATGTAGAACTGAGGACGATAGCGATTGTGGAATGGAGTATGACGTCCACCTTCTTCTTTTTTCAGGATATAAACTGAAGCTTTGAAAGTAGTGTGAGGTGTAATTTTACCTGGATGAGTAACAACCATACCACGTTTGATTTCATCTTTGTCGATACCACGGAGAAGCAAACCTACGTTATCACCGGCTTCACCCTGATCCAGAATTTTACGGAACATTTCAACTCCAGTAACAACTGATTTTTTTGCTTCGAGACCAAGACCAATTAACTGAACTTCATCACCAGTTTTAATTATACCAGTTTCGATACGACCTGTTGCTACAGTACCACGACCTGTGATTGAGAACACGTCCTCAACCGGCATAAGGAATGGTTTATCGATAGCACGTGGAGGTAATTCAATCCAAGTGTCAACGGCATCCATCAGTTCCATAACTTTATCTTCCCATTCTTTTTCACCATTCAAAGCACCAAGTGCAGAACCGCGGATAACCGGCGTATTGTCTCCATCGAATTCGTAGAATGAAAGCAATTCGCGCATTTCCATTTCTACCAGTTCAAGCATTTCTTCATCGTCAACCATATCGCATTTATTCATGAAAACAACGATACGTGGAACGTTTACCTGACGTGCAAGAAGAATGTGTTCACGAGTTTGAGGCATCGGACCGTCAGTAGCAGCAACCACGATGATGGCTCCGTCCATTTGAGCAGCTCCTGTAACCATGTTCTTAACGTAGTCAGCGTGTCCCGGACAGTCAACGTGTGCATAGTGACGTGTAGCAGTCTGATATTCAACGTGAGCAGTGTTGATTGTAATACCACGTTCTTTTTCTTCTGGTGCGTTATCGATTGAATCGAATGAACGAACTTCAGAAAGTCCTCTTTTTGCAAGTACTGTAGTAATTGCAGCGGTCAAAGTAGTTTTACCATGGTCAACGTGTCCAATAGTACCTACGTTTACGTGAGGTTTCGACCTGTCAAATTTTTCTTTTGCCATAATTCAAAGAGTATTTTTAGTAATTAATTTATGTATTATAAAAGCTTTTTAACCTGAGCTGTTGATGGGATTTGAACCCGCGACCTCTTCCTTACCAAGGAAGTGCTCTACCCCTGAGCTACAACAGCAAAAAAGCAAAAGGGGGAAAGCTATTCTCAATTTTAACTCTTATTTAAGAGCTTATATATAATTTTTAATACTGAACTTTCCTCCGGACTGGATAACTTAACATCCAAAAAAAATTTTGCTCCTTTATCAAGAGCGGAAGACGGGACTCAAACCCGCGACCCTCAGCTTGGAAGGCTAATGCTCTATCAACTGAGCTACTTCCGCAATTTAGTTGACAGTTGATAATTGAAAATTGACATCGGACTGTCAATTGTCAACTTTAAACTGTTAACTGGTAAAGTGGGCAGTGATGGATTCGAACCACCGAAGTCGAAAGACAGCTGAGTTACAGTCAGCCCCATTTGGCCACTCTGGTAACTGCCCAAAAATAATTTACAGTTGATAGTTAATGATTGAAAGTTTCTTTTCCTAAAAAGTGAATTATTAACGTTCAAATGTCAACTTTTCACTATTTTGAGCCTCTTGTCGGATTCGAACCAACGACCCCGAGATTACAAATCACGTGCTCTGGCCAGCTGAGCTAAAGAGGCAAAGTGCTAAATGTTAGCTATTTCCATAGGTGAAAAAGCCGTTTGAATTACGCTATTCAAACGGCTTGCAAATGTACGAAATTATTTTTGATTACAAAATATTTGGAAGAATATTTTATTTGTTAATTATTTTTTCTTTGAATTTACGAATTTGTTTCTCAATGGCTACAACGGAAAGGTCAACAGCTTCTTCGAAAGTGTCGCATGTTTTCGAAGCAAAAAAATCTTCACCCGGTATCGAAACTTTGAGTTCGGCTTGTTTGTTTACTGCCGATTCCGGCTTTACTACTTTCAAATAAACTTCGACATTCATAATTTCATCAAAAAACTTTTCGAGCTTCGAAGTTTTCTTGTTGATGTAAGCTTCTAATGCCTTAGATGCATCGAAATTAATCGATTGAATTCTGAGTTTCATAATTCCTCCTTTTTTTGATTTGCTCTTGGATGAGCATGTTTATATATATTGTTAAGTTCTCCGAAACCGGTGTGTGTATAAACCTGCGTAGCTGCAAGACTGCTGTGTCCCAGCAAATCTTTTACTACGTTAATATCGGCGCCGCCATTAAGCAGATGTGTGGCAAAGCTATGTCTGAGTACATGTGGACTTTGCTTTTTCAAACTACTAACTGTTGACATCGAATTGTGGATTATAGAATATACCAGTCGCGGATACATTTTTTTTCCATTGACACGAACAAAAAGTTGTGGGTCGGATTTTATTTCAATAGTTTTGTTACGGATATTAATGTAATGCTTTACATTATTGGTAAAATTACTACTCACGGGTATAATACGCTGTTTATTTCTTTTTCCTGTAACTTTTATGGTATGTTCATTGAAATTAATTTCGTGGTCGGTCAGCGAAATTAGTTCGGAAAGTCGTATTCCGGTAGTGTAAAACATTTCTATCATCAATAAATTTCTGACAGGTTCAAAATTTTCGGGAATATTTTGATTGTTCAGAATTCCCGCTATCTCATTGTGTTTATAAAACGCAGGAATGGGCTTTTTTGTTTTGGGAAGTATTGTTTTTTTTACAGGATTGTGTCGTGTAAAGTTATTTCGAAGCAAAAATTTCCAAAATGATTTAAGTGATGATATTTTCCTGGTTACTGTACGGGCAGATTTTCCATCAGCCATCAAACTAAGCATCCATGAAGATATGTTTTCGGGAGTTACTGTTTCCGGATTGAATTTTTCTGCATCAGCTTCCAAAAAGTTGCAGAACTGAATGATATCGGTATGATACGACAAAACAGTATGAGATGAATAATTCTTCTCATACTGTAAATATTGCAGAAATTCGTTGATCATAATCGTAGATACAATTCTGCAACGAAATTAAAATAAAAAATTCAGGAAACCAAGTTTTCCTTTAAGTTTTTATTTTATTCTTCGGATTGTTGCATTTTCTGAACGTAAACAGCGTGGATTTTCTGCTCACGTTTTACTACAGAAGGTTTATCGAAACACTGACGACGACGCAATTCTTTAACAACACCGGTTTTTTCAAATTTACGTTTGAATTTTTTTAATGCCTTCTCAATGTTTTCACCTTCTTTTACAGGTACTACGATCATAACTTATTTATTAAAAATTGATTATATAATATCTTCTGATTTTGGGAGTGCAAAGATAAGAAATCATTTGAAAAATACAAAATGATTTTTTTGAAAATATTTCGAATAAATCTTTAACACTCTAATAATCAATAAATAGATTTATTTGAGTACTTTCTACTTTTGGTTTTCGGTTTTCTTACTTGTCGATAACATACCGCAAGCAGCAAAAATATCTTCTCCTCTTGACTTTCGAATGGTATTTGTTATTCCGTTGCGCGTAAGATAATCACGAAATGCAATCATTTTATCATTATCGGAGGTTTTCAGATCTACACCGGGTATGGCATGAAATCTGATAAGATTAACGCGACAGTCGATTCCTTTCAGAATTTTTACAAGTTCAACAGCATGGCGTACGGTATCATTCAAATCATTGAACATAATATATTCAAACGATACACGTCGTTGTTTGCTGAAATCGTACTTGCGAATTTCTGCTAAAACCTCTTGGGCCGGATAAGCTTTTTCAATGGGCATCAACGAAAGTCGCTCAGCATGAAACGGTGAATGCAGACTTATAGCCAAATGACATTGCGACTTTTCAAGAAATGCTTTCATTCCTTTCAAATGTCCAATTGTTGAAACAGTTACTCTTCGTGGACTCCAGGCAAGTCCATAATCAGCAGTGATTATTTCCAATACTGTCAAAATCGATTCAAGATTATCGAATGGCTCCCCCATTCCCATAAAAACGATATTAGTAAGTAAAGAAGATTCTGGCAGCGATAAAATCTGATTAATAATTTCTGTAGGTGTTAATTGCTCAATAAATCCCATTTTGCCTGTCATACAAAACTTACAGTTCATTTTACAGCCAACCTGCGACGAAACACATAGCGTATGCCTATCATCTTCCGGAATATAAACAGTTTCTACAAACTGCCCGGTGGGAGTTTGAAACAAATATTTTTTAGTACCATCAACCGATGTTTGAACATGTACTGGAAGTGTTCTTCCTACCTCATATTTTTCAGACAGCAAAGCACGATTTTTTTGTGAAATGTTGGTCATTTCTTCAATCGTGGTAACTTTTTTATGGTACAACCATTCTGAAATTTGTTTCGCTGTAAATGAAGGCATTGCAGCTTCGGCAACTATCACTTTTAATTGTTCGAGGGTAAGACCGAGTAAAAATTTTTTATTCATTATTTCTGATATAAAAACAATATAAAATAAACGTGATAAAGCTTTGTATTGTTCAACTGAAAACGCAAACGGAATGACAGCAGCCATTCCGTTTGCGTAATTACTAAAAAAAATCTCTTTATGAATTAATAAAAAACCAGCCTATTATCTTTGATATCTGCCTTTTCGCGCAATTGTTGTATTACCGAATAAGGCACAGAGTAACTCATACGAGAATTCATCATGGCAACTTGCTGAGCCTTATCAAACTGATTTTCTGACTTCTGAATATTTTTGGTATGAACTAAATAAACACCTGCATTACCTTTGATTGGAGCTGAAAGTTTATTCAATTCCATTGATGTAACTTTTCCGATTACAGCAGGTTCGAAACCTGCAGAACCAAACTGGTATGCAGAGAAGGAAACGCCTAACGCTTCTTTTACTTCGGTGCCTGTAGCCTGAGCGATGCTTTGCAAAGAGGAACTTTGAGTGAGAGTTTTATTCATATCGGCAATAATTTTTTCAGCCTTTTTATCTCTTATAAGTTCGCTGCGCAATTGGGGTGCTACTTTTTGCAGTGATGAATAACCTTTTTCAGCTTCATCAGTTACAACAGCTACAACAAATATATTCCCACAATCGAACACATCCGAAACTGCTCCTTTCCCCTTTTCGAAAGCCCAACGTACTATTTGGCGTGACATAGGAAGATCGGCAACTTTTTCACTTACCTTTAACAAATCATTTGCCTGACGTATGAGAAGAGCTTTTTCCTGTGCTTTTTTCTCAAATTTTTCTGGATTTTGAACATCTGCAATAAATTGTTTGGCATCGTTGAAGTACTGGCTTACAGTGCGACTTGAAGGTACTACTTTACGTTCAAGGATTGCTACTTTTACTTTACGTCGCGGGGCAGTTTTTTCTGTAACCTGAAGTATTTGTGTCCCTTGGGCATTTTTCAGCGTAAAAACTTCGTTTACTGCTTTTGAAAAGGCAGCATTGGTAATTTCCTTGTCAAATCCAACACCTTCTTGAATCCAGCCAATTTCACCGCCGTTGGCAGCAGTTTGTTGAACTGCTGAATATTTGCGAGCCAGCGTGGCAAAATCGCCACCGTTACGAATGGCTGCCACTATACTGTCTGTTTTTGACTCGTTATTGGTGGTGAGATAAATATGACGAAGTTTTACGGAATCAGGGAGCATAATGCCGGCTTCCATAACACGAGCCATTGTATATGCATCGTTTGCGAATACGGGACCCATTACTGCTCCTGTCGGATTGCTGAATGCAAAATCCTTAACCGATTGAGGAATTGTTTTTTCGCTATAGTTTCGCCCATCATACATAATATCTGAATTTGAATTCACTAAACTTGCTACATCCGTACTTGTTTTGAACTCTTCAGCAAGTTTATTGATCCATTTTTCAGCTTCTGTATAATCTTCCTGCGATGGCTTCACGTTAAAAGTAATATAGTTAATACTTCTCGAAGCTTCTTGCTTATACTGTTCTTTACGTTTATTGTAAAGTGTTTTAATTTCACTGTCAGTTACTTTTACAAGTGAATCGGGCACGGTAAAATAAGACTGTACAATATAATCAACATCATAAATATTAGCAGATGCATCGAAGTTCATTTTGGCATCAAGACTGTTTGCAGTAAGGGCTTTCGAAATAAGCTGCGTATATTTATCCTGCATCAAACTCAATTTAACATTACGTTCCCAGAAAAGCCAGTAACTTTTAGCCTTTTCAATCTGCTGTCTCATTTCTTCATTTTCGGGAGTGGTCTGCAAACTGTTATAAAATTGTAAGAGGTTGTTACGGTTAAATTGACCATTTTCGCCTGCAAACATGCGTCTTTGTGCAATCAGAGGATGAATATTGTTTCCGATAAGATATTCAGACAATTCTTCAGCACTAACAGTAAGACCAAGTTTTTTAGCTTGAGCAAATAATAATTTTTCATTAACCAAACTTTCCCAAACCGAAGCACGAAGCTGAGATTGTATATCTTCGTTCAACTCATTCTGACCAGTTTCGATTTTGTAAACTTCGTTCATTTGTTCAATTGAAGCAGCAAAATCTCGAATATTCACAACATCGCCGGAAATTTCAGCTACAGTTTCGCGTGATTTATTGAAAATTGAAGATCCTTGTGTAAGGGCATCGTTTACAATGAACAAGAACAATGCTAGCCCCACAATAACGATTAATAATACTCCTTTGCTACGGATTTTACCAAGTAGTGCCATTTTAAGAATTTAATGATATGATTTATATGTATTTTTTTAAAATTTTGAGGGCACGAAGATACGAAAAAAAAATGTTATGGGAATAATGTTTATGAATTTTTCTGATTATTGGTGTTTTAAGTTCTTTTGAAGGCTAAAGCGAATAGAAAAAATGAATTGAAATCTCTCATTTTTAATTCGACTGAATTATAAACTTTACTAGTTCAATTCTGTTACTTGTAACTTTTATACATTTTACCGTAAATTTATCTATTTGAATTACTTCGTTAAACTTCGGGAAATGCTGATGGTGATGTAAAATAAAACCGGCTATTGTCTCGTACTCGTCTGATTCGGGGATATTAAGCCCGAACTTTGCATTTGCGGCTTCAACTTCGAGCCTGCCTGAAAGTAAATATTCATTTTCACCTGTTTTTTCAGCCACATATTCAATCAAATCATGCTCATCCTGAATTTCACCAAAAATTTCTTCAATAATATCTTCGAGCGTTATAATACCTGCCGTACCTCCAAACTCGTCAACCACCACTGCAATACTTTTTTTCTGTTGCATAAGTAATTTCATAAGTTTTTGAGCAGCCATACTTTCAGGCACAATAGGTATGGGGTTAATATATTTTTTCCATTCATTCTGATGTTCAAACATTTCAGATGAGTGAATATATCCGATAATATTATCGATATCGCCTTTATAAATCGGAATTTTCGACAGACCGGTTTCAATAAAAGTCTGTTTCAAGGTGTTTAAATCAGTATTATATTCCAGTGCAATAATTTCTGTGCGTGGTACAGAACAATCGCGTAATCTGACTTTAGAAAAATCGAGTGCATTCTGAAAAATTTTAACTTCGTTATTAATCGATTTTTCATCTTCTGTATTAACATAACTCTCCTGAATAAGATAATTTAAATCGATACGTGAAAAAGATTTATCTTGTTGATTTTGATTAATCTGAACACGAAAAAGTTTTATGAGCCGGAATGAAATCCATGAACTGAACTTTGCAACAGGGTAAAGAATAATGTAAAAGAAAAAAAGCAGCCAGGAAAACATCCTAAGCCACAAATTTGGATTTACTCTGAAAATGGTTTTAGGAAGAAATTCACCGGTGAAAATAACGATAATTGTTGCTATAATGGTTTGAAAAAAAGTAATAAAAAACTGATTTCCCATAAAATCGAAAACCGGACTTAATAAACGTGCCATCAGCAAACCGTATATAACCAAGGCAATATTATTACCAACCAGCATAGTGGAGATAAAGTTTTGCGGATGATTATAAAATACTGTAAGAATAGAAGAGGTGAGGTTGTGTTGCTTTTTGTCGAGTTCAAAACGTAATTTATTCGACGAAACAAAAGCAATTTCCATCCCGGAAAAAAATGCAGAAAAAAGTAACGTAATTAATATATAAGTTATTATTTCCAAAATGTCAGATAATTAATTTACTTGCAAATATAATAATTATTCGACAAGATATAGAAACTCTGTTCAAAGAAACCTGTAATATTATTGAAGAGTTTACTGAATTAAAAAAATCATATTTCGCTGAATTACTGACATTTAATCCCTTTAATATTGGAAAATTACAATTCGTTTATTTAAATGGTTTGTGAATTCGAAAAAAAGCAGTATCTTTGCAACCGCTTTTTTCGGAAAAATTAATGATTCAGTAGCTCAGCAGGTAGAGCACATCCCTTTTAAGGATGGGGTCCTGGGTT
>CAZDSY010000091.1:0-13069 GCA_964508285.1 uncultured Paludibacter sp. | reverse complement strand
ATATTTTATGTCAACTCAACGATTTTCTACCATTAGCTTTTATTTATACAAACGATTTTCAGGAGTTACGACTCACTATATCTTAGTATTAGTGCATTAAGTAAGCAATCAGAATGAATAAATGATTACGCTAAATTGCTAAAATGTAAATATATGTTAATTTATGGGGGGGGGGGTAAATATACTTTCAAATAAAAGTTTTATTTTTGTATGTGTAAATTTTGAAACTAATGCGATATTAGCTTCCCCTACAGATAAGTTCTTGTTTTAACCATTTTAATTAACAGTTTTTGCCCTGATTAGCAGAGAGAGTCTTTTGTTTACGTTCTCCACTTTTTGTTTTCAAAGGGATAATAAAACAGTTTTATTTAGCTTATCTGAAAACAGTCATCAGTAAAATTTACAACAATTTAATAAAGCATTTGTACCATTCTATATAAAACAGGTTTGCCTCCTGAATTATATTAAGTTACAAAAAAAGCCCTTGCGCAAGGCTAAACTACGAAAAGTGTACCCGACAAAGTTTATTTTTCGTTACAAGCGATTGTATTAATCTTATGTACTAATTTAACATTACACAAAGGCAGTAACAAAAGTAATAAACAAAACCCTAAAAAGCAGAGAATTTGTCGTAAACTGTTGGAATTTAAGATTATTTAATCAAAAAATCCATTGCAAGTTTTATTGCAACTCTGAAGAAACTTCGACAATGCATGTCGTACAAAAAATGCTCCAGAATAAACATAGGCAGTATTTACTTAATAAACCAATGGCGAAGAATCCGTTCTATCGCCTGTAATTCAACAATTACTAAAACAAAAAAATCAATGAAAAAAAACAAACAACAGAATATCTACCAGCGTTTAACAATGAGGGTGAATATTCACAGTTCGCAAAAGAACTTCCAGATTATGCATGTATTGTGATTAGTCGTAATGAGAGATTGTCAGTAGTTATAAATGAAGACACACCACTTCCATCACCAACGTCTTTAACAGGAATTCTTACAGATTTCGGAATTTCATTAAATTGGACCATGCCTATAGAAACTAATCAAAGTAATACAACTGGATATAAAATTTTTAGAAAAACAGATAATGATGATTATATTTTAATATACACAAGTTTAAGTCCAAACAATCGCTCATTTATTGATAATAATTTATTGTTCAATAAAATTCACTACTATTATCTTGTATCATACAATGATACAAAAACATCACCACCAATATATTGTAATAATGGACAGGGTTTAATTGTTAATACTCGCCCAGCAGGTGCAAATAAGTTTGAAGTTAATCCAATTGGCTTAAATAAAGTTAGATTTCGGTGGAATTTTGGAGATTCTGAGAATAATGGAATTTTAAATATATTCAAACGTGAATACTTCACTGAAGAGTATACATACCCATTTTATACTAACACATTACCTGTTAGCGGAGATGAGTATATCGTCAATAATGTTGCTTCAGGTTCTCAATTGGAATTTAAAACAGAAAGAACAACACCTATAGGAACTTCGGCACCCAAATATGACCTTATCTATATGCCGTACAGAGATGTAAGTCAAAAATCAAAAGTTTATATTAAACGATTAAAGCACAGCGACGTTTCAAAAATTGAGTCATGGAGAGGTGCACCAGAATATCTTATAAAAGGTTGGAGAGCAAAAAAAGATGGCACAAACCTGACTGTTGTAGAGGAATTTAGCATTAGACTAGATTGCCATGCTGGATATGGAGGCAAAGATGATACATGGGAAACATTCAACAGTTTGGTAATGTCTGATTGGCAGCCTGGCTTTAATGGTGCAACTTGGTATGACAAATTAAGCCTTTATGTAATTGAACTTGATGACAATGGAAGTGTGTTAGATAATATTGGAACAACGGCGAAATCAGCTGAAAAGATTTATACAACTTGGGGGGATTCCAGCTCAAATGAATCAAATAAAGTAAAAGGAGCTCAAATTAATTCTTTTATAATGTCAAAAATTGCGCCCCCTGTAGTGGCAGCAATAATAATATCCACAGTTGAAGTTGTGGGTCTTATTACTAAATGGGTGAAAAGTGGAGATGACAGGATTGGATATTTATATTTGGACTATTTTGAAAATCCAAATAAAACTACTTCTGTGTCAGCTGAAGCTGGAGGTGTCTTCACTTTAGAGTTTAGTGATAAAGTGAATTAAAGATAGAAAAAACCAAAAATAAATTAATTTTATATGAAAAGAATAATCTTATTAATTTCTGTTTTTTCGATAATAGTTTTTAATGCCTTTACTCAAAAATGGGAAAAGTATTTCAGTTTAGGTGTTGGTACTGGTTATTTGATGAATGCGAACATAAGTGATAGCCCTCAATTTTTATTTGAGTATGGAAAAACTACTAATTGGCTTGATTTTTCAGCTGCAATAGAATACTGTAATTCGGAAACATACAACAATAATTTTTTATCCCTTGTATTCAAAACTAAATTTGATTTAATAGGAGCAATCACTGTAAATTCACCTCATTCTTTCAAAATTGGTGCTGGAGTAGGTGTTGGAACTTTAAATTTTTCTCCATGGATTGATATATTGAATAGTGATACTAATACTAAAAAATCAGGAAATTATTTTTTGTCTTCGATATTGGCGAGTTACGAATACCGAATTTTTAAAAAAACATCATTAGGGGTGTTTTACAACAACTATACTGAGGATGTTTTTTTTGGTTTACATTACTTAGGATTTAATTTAAGACGATACTTTTAAATTTTGTTATTAGCACATTTTAAAACACAGTTTAAACACCATAAAAATTTAATTTAGGGTTTAAATTGTGTTTTATTTAAAACAAATTAAAACATAGATGAAACACTCATGACCAAAAGAAAGACTTTGGGCATTCTGTTCAAGGAATAATCTTTTCTCCTTTTTTACTTACAAGTCCATGCTATTGCGCAACAGCGGAAGTTTAGATTTACAATCATAAACCATAGGGCAATTTTTTACGTTATTGAAATAATTTTATTTTTTCTAAGCTATAAAAAAAATGAATAAAAAACGTATCTGTTTTATATTGCATTTTAACATATTTATTTACGTATTTTCGTTAGCACAAACACACAAAATATGTGGCTATGTAATTGATAGCATTAGTCATCAAGCTATTCCGTATGCAAACATAAACGAGCTTATTAATAAAAAGGGAATTAGTTCAGATGCAGATGGATATTTTGAACTAAATTTAAAAAAGCATGAAAAACTCACTTTAGAAGTATCACATATTGAATATATAAAAAAAAGCTATCGAATTGAATTATTAAAAGACACACTTTTGTCAATAATATTACAACCAAAAACTACAGAATTGGATGATATTGTGATTTTTGGAGCTACCGGAGTGAAACACTCAAGCAACATGATTTTAAATCAAAAACAAATTAATGCAATTCCTTCATTGGTTGGGGAAAAAGATGCAATCAAAGCCTTACAATACAGTCCAGGTGTGTTAGCCGGAAACGAAGGAACTATCGGATTCAGTGTAAGAGTTGGAGGACAAGATCAGAATTTATATTTAATTGACAATATGCCTATTTATAGTCCTGCTCATCTTTTGGGTTTTTTCAGCACTTTTAATCCTGATATTATTCAACAAGCGGAACTTCTGAGAGCTGGTATGCCCGCAAATTATGGAGGTAAATTGTCTTCACTTGTAAGCATTAAAACGAAAAAACCATCGTTTAACGATTTTGTAGGCAGTTATTCTCTGGGACTTATTTCAGCAAAAGCATACGCAGAAATACCAATTATCAAAAGCAAAAGCGGATTAATGATTTCTGCCCGACGATCATACTTTGATGTATAAACATCAATTCAGGCTCAGTTGTCGGAAGAAAGAGATTTTACAAAAATTGGCTTTTATGATATGAACATAAAATACGAACATTGTATAAATAATAAGAATAGTATATCAGTACAACACATACGTAGCCAGGACTTTTTTTTCAGTCTTTTTTTGCAATGCAACTTCTGTTATTCCTGACAAATCCGGCATTGATTGGTCGGGTGATGCTTCATTTTTAAATTACAAACATATTCTGAATAACAGTAGCGTTTTAACGTTTTTAGCAGGCGTAAATAATTATTCATACAATTATTTAAACGAAAATTACTCTGCAAATGAAAAGTTAGAAAATAGTTACAAAAAGAGCAGTTATATTGAGGATTATCTATTGAAAACTGAGCTGAACTATAACATAAGTGAAAATGCAAATTTAATTGCCGGAGGTTCTTATACTTTTCATGCTGTAGAGCCAATTCGTATGTACATTCAGGGTGCTGAATTGTATAGTAAAAAGGATTGTGCGAGCGAAGCAGCAATATTTGCACAACTTAATCTCAATTTTGCAAACAGCGATGTTCTTTCATTGGGATTACGTCAGAATATATACTTGCATGATTCTGCCTCTTACTTTCCATTTGAGCCTCGGTTAAGTTATATCAAAGAGTTTAAGAAGTTTGGTATTCTAAAATCTTCTATATCCCGTAATATACAATTTATTCACCGTGTTGAAGATTTTTCTACAGGATTACCCACCGAGTTGTGGTACGTTTCCAACAAAAAAATGAAATATGAGGAAGGCTATCAGCTATCAGTTGAACTGAGCAGAAGAATTAAACATTGGTATATGGATGTTGGCGCAGCATTATATTATAAATGGATGAATAGTTTAGTTGAATATGGCAGTTATTATGCCGACCTTCCATTACCGAACATCTTTGAAAATCTCATTGTAGAAGTAAATGGAAAAGGTCATGCTTATGGTTTAGAAATTTTTTGCAGTAAGCAACAAGGGAACTTTAATTATACAATTTCATATTTACTTTCAAAATCAATCCGAAAATTTAACACATTAAATAATGGTAATTGGTATCCTTCATACACTGATAGATTACACAACCTCAACACAACATTTTCTTATAAATTAAACGAAAAAGTGTTGTTTTCATTAGCATGGATATATTCTACAGGGAAACCAATTACTGTGCCGGAAGGAAGATTCTTTTTTGATAACAAAGATACGACACCTCTTTATTTTATTGGCAACAGAAATAACTTTCGATTGGCAGATTATCATAGATTAGATGCATCTGTTCAGTTTAAAAAAGTAAAAAGGAAAGGCACAAGTACTTTTGAATTTGGGATTTACAATGCATACAACAGGCGAAATCCTTTTAGTATAGATTTTGAAGATGAGGTCGTTTACGAGAACGGAGTTTTTAAGAATACTGGCAGAGTGAAAATTAAACAATACAGTCTTTTCCCTCTAATTCCATCTGTTAGTTATATCCGTAATTTTTAATTAGTTCATTCATTATTATGATTCACTTAAAAAGAATTTTATATCTAAACATTGTCATAATTTTTTTTACAGCTGTAGTTCTGAAGAAATTGATTATATAAAACCTGTAACAGCAAAAAAATTGGTAGCATTTTGCTTTTTTAATCCTGATAGTATTTGGAAAGTTCAGGTTAGCAAATTAGGTAGTGTTACTGAAGTGGCATCTGAAAATTTATTGGTCAATAGTGCTATAGTTACTATTTATGAAAATGAAAAAATAATTGACACACTCAAACATAAACAAAATGGCTGTTATACAAGTTTATATAATCTAAAACCTGAATATAACAAAACCTATCGTTTACAAGTTGAATGCGAAGGTTTCAATAAGATTATATCAACAAAAGAGTCATTGCCTTCTCCAATCCGTTTTATAAGTTATAATGTTTACCCAAATTTATTGCCAAATATTTTTTCTAAAGAAACTTATAATGATACATTATGGTTCAAACAAAAAACTGTAGAAACATTAATCTCAATAGAGAAAGGGCAATATCTCAAGCTGTCAACTGCCAATTCTATGTATGATTCGGGGGGGGAGTGTTTCAGTTTCATTACAAAACAAACTCAATTTAATTGAATACAATTCACTTTATAGTAATATCTTCGAATCCCAAAGTTCGAAGGAATTATTATTGCAAACTGCGGTGTCATATAAGAGTAATGAACTGCGCATAATGACCATTTCGCCACATTTTATACTTTACGAAGTTAGTTATGCCAAATATCAATTTATCATAAATACTACAAAGATACTAATTCCAAATAATGTGTTTTCAAATATAATTGGTGGAGGAGGCTTGTTTGTGGGCTATACTTTGAATAGAATTGCCATATAAACGCTTCAATTATTTATTTCTCAGCCTGAACCCTTTCAGCACGCTTGCACCCATCGTTGGTTTGCATGAGTAAAAAAGCAGAGTGTATCTATAGCCGTATTATTCATTCGCTATTATAAACTGCACATCGTAGGTTTTAAGCCATTCAATGTCTTCTTTTTTAATTTTCGAGTCGGTAATCAGATAATTAATGAGCGATAATGCTCCCAAGCTTGCAAAAGCATTCTTGCCGATTTTGGTGGAATCAGCCACAAGATAAATTTCGTTAGCCGATTCAATCATGGCACGTTTAACACAAATATCGCTTATGCCCGGATAAGTCAAGCCCGATTTTAAAGCAATACCGGCAGTTGCCAGAAATAATTTATCAACATGGAGATTTTGGAAGAAATCAGCAGCTTTCTGTCCGGTAAGCGAAAGCGTGGGGGCTTTAAATTCGCCTCCGGTAACAACAACATTAATACCGGCCTGAGCGCCTAAAATAAGGGCAATATTAAGTGCATTTGTAATAATAGTTAGATTGCTGAACCCTACAATTAATTTGGCAATTTCGGTAGTGGTTGAACCTGAATCGAGAATTATCGTATCGCCATTGTGAATAAATTCAACAGCTTTACGGGCTATCATCATTTTTTCGGCAAGATTTTCCTGATTTTGTAAACTGAAACTACGCACATTCATGTCAATATTTTTAAGATATGCACCTCCATGTTCGCGAATTATGTAACCTTCTTTTTCAAGGTGTTCCAAATCCTGACGGATAGTTACTTCGGTTACTTTAAATATACGGCTGAGGTCGGTTACCTTAGCATGGCCATCTTCCTTAATTAATTCGAAGATTTTTTCACGGCGTTGGTTTTGTAACATGATTAATGGTAGTTTTTAAGGATTTTGACAAATAATTAAATTGAAATCTGTTTAAGTTTGATTTTGTTCAGGGAAAAATTATGTTATTAAATTGAACTATTTTCTCATTATATTTTGTATCGCTTTATATGATATTATTCAATAACATATTTTTTAATATCAGGATTAGGAGCAATTTATCACACGTTAAATCTCAGATATGAATTATTGAATTTAATTGGAAAAAATACAAGTACAAAAATAATCTGCAAAAATAACAATATTTTTTTAATCATTAGTCAGTTAGAAAAAAGTCTGAACCCACAAGGGATCCAGACTTTTATGATAAGGAAGAAATTATTTATACGCCGCATTTTGTGTTATTACACCAGGGTTCTGTGTAATCACTTCCAAAGGAATTGGCAATACCAATTGATTTGCATTTAGAGTAATGTTTTTGCTGCTGTTTTTAATAACAGTTATTGCACGTCCAGTACGTTTAAGGTCGAACCAACGGTGGAATTCCATAGCAAATTCAACCTGACGCTCATGTTCGCAGGCAAGCGCAACAGTATTATATTGTGCAGGATATCCTGCACTACCATAAGCAGGCAAGCCAACTCTTGCGCGCACTTCATTCATATATTTTGCATCGCCGGTAGCTTCGGTAAGCATCAACAGCACATCAGCATAACGTAAAACGATAAAGTTATTGTCTGAAGCTTCGCGCAATCCGTCAACCTCTGCGGTAGGATCTTTCCATTTTACAGTAAATTTCACATCAATTTTCGCACCTCCGGCAGTTGTATATCCATCCTGTATTGATATATCGCGACGCGGATCACCTGGTTCATAAGCATTCCACAAGTCAGAAGTAACCTGATTCATACCACCGCCCCATGCAGTAACAATGCGGTTATCGAGCGGAGTAAACATGGCCCAATACAAACTGTATGGGTTTGATTTACCGCCTTTATACTGAATTTCAAAAATTGATTCTGCGCCATTTTTCTTGGTTTTATTCCAAAGATCGGCATAAGGAACCAATGAGAATTTTCCGTAAACTTTTAATAATGCTTCTGTGGCTTTGGTTTTATCGCCCATTGTCAGGTACACTTTACCAAGTAATGTGTTCGCAGCTTCCTGACTTGCAGCGCCGACAAAACGTTGATTTGCTTTTGCAGGCAGATTTTCAGCTGCATATTTCAAATCTTCAACTATTTGTGCATAAACTTCAGCTTCGGGAGTTCTTCCTGCTTTATAAGCATCAGTAATTGTAAGCGGTTGCGTGACGAGTGGAATATCGCCCCATGCACGTACCATATCGAAATAAAATAATGCGCGGAGGAAACGGGCTTCGCCTACAAGCGCTTTCTTAGTAGCAAATTCAGCACCTGAACTTTTATAAATTATATTATTCAGTATAAAAATTGAAGCGTAATAATTGTTCCAGTATCCAAGCACCAAACCATTATTTTCGTTCATGGTGTGATTTTCGAATGCTTCATAATCCTGCACTGTACCTGCAGTGTTGTCGCTGTAAGCATTATCAGACATTAACTCACCAAAAAAAGATGGCAAACTTTCGGGCCCGTAAAGTGTATAGAGTTTATTATAACCCGACCAAAGCGCTGTTTGAAAGTCCTTTTCTGTTTTATAAAAATCAAGATCGTTCATGTTTGAAATTGGAGCACGATCCAAAAAACTATCTCCGCAACTTATGAGAGACAAGCTGAGAACAGCCAATAAATATTTTATTTTTTTCATACGATTTTCTTTTATTAATACATTCACATTCTTAAAATTTCGTGTAATCCATTTGTTTTCAAAAAATGTATGTATCATGTGTTATTAGTATTTTAAAAATTATTGATAAATAATCAACTTATTACAAATTAATGGTAATACCGGCTGTTGCAACAAACGGATTAGGATATGCACCATAATCGAAACCAACCAATACACCTGCCTGATATGTACTACCTTCAGGGTCGTAGTTTGAGTAATCGGAGAATACATACACATTTTCCATATTTACATACAGTTTCAATCCGTTCACTTTGATTTTGTTAGCCAAATCTGAAGGGAGATTATAACCCAAACGGATATTTTTAATTCTTACGAAAGAGCCATCTTCCACCCAATACGATGAACTTAACGACTGTACTGTGTTTTGTGTTACTCTTGGTTTGTTGATTTTTCCGTTGCCCGGATCAGTATCCGATTTCCAGTAGTTTGTAACGTATTTATAAGCATTGCGGTCGCCGTTAAACGATTTGAGGAAACGTGCTTGTTGATTCATAATTTCAGCTCCCTGAACTCCTGTTAACATTACCGAAAGTTCTACACCTTTATATCCGAATGTATTGGTCATACCCCATGAGAAATCGGGTTGATAATTTCCAATAATTGTGCGGTCGTTTGCATCAATTTTGTTATCGCCATTTACATCGCGTACTTTTGGATCGCCGGGTTCGCTGCCAGGCCACACCGGGTAAGCTTTGCTATCCAATTCAGCCTGGTTCATAATTACACCATCGAAAATATATCCAAAATAGTTGCCGATAGGCTGACCAACTTCTGTTTTGGAAAGAGCATCGTTTACATTAAGAAGTATAGGGGCATTGTTAGCACCAAGTTTAAGTACTTTATTCCGGTTAGCCGAAATATTGAAGTCTGTTGTCCATGTAAATGCTCCTACAAGATTTTTCGAATTGAATGAAAACTCAATACCTTTATTCTCAAGTTCGCCAATGTTTGTAAGTGTTGACTGGAAGCCTGTAAGTGCAGGAATAGGTACATTCAATAATAAATCGCGTGTTCTTGAATAATAAATATCCAAAGTAAGATTTAAACGTTGATTAAACACTGAACCATCTAAACCAAGATTGGTCTGTGCGGTTTTTTCCCATTTCAAACCTCTATCGGGGAATGTATTGGTATAAATACCCTGAACTACATTCGCGCCTGATACATACGATGAATAACCCAACAATCCAACTGAACCGTAATTAGGAATCTGGTTATTTCCTGTTTCACCATAACTTAAACGAAGTTTCAGATTATCGAGCCAGGTTAAGTTGTTCATAAACTCTTCTTCTTTCATTCTCCATGCCAATGATGCCGATGGGAAATATCCCCAACGATTGTTAGCGCCAAATCTGGAGCAACCATCGGCTCTTAATGTAGCTGCTGCAAGATATTTATCTTTATATGAATATGTGGCACGGGCAAGATAGGATAACAATGACCATTCGGTAGCTGAAGTGCTTCCCGATGTTACTTTACCTGCATTGAGGGTTTTTACCATATCGTTAGGGAACGAACCCGAAGTCATGCTGCTGTAATCAATACGCTGTTCCTGTGCTGTATATCCAAGAAGTCCGGATACTACATGGTCTGTTTCAAATGTTCTGTTGAAGTTTAAGGTGTTTTCCCAAACCCAGTTGAACGACTGCATTGTGATAAAATTACCTGTTGCATTTACCCATCCTGAATAACCCCAGTTTTGACCTTCGTTCCAATACGAAGAGTAATGAGAGTCTTCCAGGTTGGTGCTTAAAGCTGTTTTGAAAGAAAGTCCTTTCAGAATATTCCACTCCGCAAAAGTATTGGCAGTTGTTACGTTTGTAATTTTTTTCTTTGTCATTTCGCGGGTAAGTGAGTATGGATGCCAAAGTTGGAAACCATATTTTACAAAAGTATTCCAGATTGAGTTTGGATCTTTAAAACCAAGGCTGCCGGTTTCTACATAAAGAGGGAAAATTGGAGCGCTCTGAAGACTAAGACTTACTGCATCTGACTTTCCTGCGGTTCCGAACGATGCATCGTTTGTACGTGTTAATCCAATATTTAAACCTACATTCAGTTTGTCGTTGATTTTATGTTTCATATTCGAGCGGAGCGTAATACGGTCGTATTCATTTTGGTCAACAACTCCTTCTGAATTAAGATAACCACCTGAAATCATAAATTGCGATTTTTCATTTCCTCCTGAAACAGATAACTGAACATTGTGCGAATATGCAGTTCTTAATAATACATCCTGCCAGTCAGTACCATTTCCAATTCTTTCTAACCAGACAGGATCGGAAAATTCAACCGGAATTTTTGTATTATTACCACGTACTGCATTCGGATTGCCTTTAAGAATAGTAGCCCAGGTATTGTTACGTGCAGCAGTTTCAAATGCCATCCATTCTTTTGCATCCATCATTTCGATGCGACGGTTTACATTTGAAATACCATATTCGTAGCTGGCATCAACTTTTGTTTTGCCGGCTTTTCCTTGCTTTGTAGTGATAATAACAACACCATTCGCACCACGTGATCCGTAAATAGCTGCTGAAGATGCGTCTTTGAGTACTTCTATTGATTCAATATCATTCGGATTGATATTGTTCAATGGGTTGCGGTTAAAGTCCATATTACTTGCGCTTGAACTTCCATCGCCAGATCTAATTGTATTATCTTCCAACGGAATTCCATCAATTACATACAAAGGAGTTGTTCCGGCATTGATAGAGGAAGCTCCACGGACTTTAATGGAAGGAGCCAAACCCGGAGCGCCCTGCGTCTGCGTAATCTGAACACCTGATACTTGTCCTGATAACGACTGTAAAGCATTTCCGTAAGGTCTGTCCTTCAGTTTGTCAGCGCCAAATGAAGCTACCGAACCTGTCAAATCTTTTTTACGAATTTGACCATAACCAACCACTACAACTTCTTCAAGACTTTTAGCACTTTCCTTCATCGTTACATTAATAACTGTACGGTTTCCCACGCGCTGAACGTTTTCTTCGAAGCCTACATAATTAAAAACCAACTGAGCATCGGCGGATGCAGTAATGGAGTATTTGCCATCAACATTTGTAATTGTCCCCTGGCTTGTGCCTTTAATAACCACATTTACTCCTACAAGAGCTTGTCCACTCTCATCGGTAACAGTTCCTGATACTTTAGTCTGAGCTGAAATAAGCTGAATACTGAAAAGCAGCATAAATCCCATAAAAAATCTCAGACTTAGTTTCCTGCTACGTTGAGAAAACTTAACTGCACAACTAAGTGCGCGTCGATAATTCATCGTTTTTTCTTTCATAATGACATTTTTTTGATATTAGAAATTTGTTTTTAAGAGATGATTTAAAAAATTTTTGTTTCGTGTTTTTTTGGTGTTTTTCTGTGTTCTGTGTTTTTTGTGAATTTGATTTGTTTTTTCGTTATTTTAATTGAATCTTATCTTCATTTTTTTATTTCAGTTATCCGTAATGCAATATATGGTTTGAAAGGTAATCTGATTTTTTTCTGATTTTTATCGTATAATCTGTAATCGTTTTCTTCAGCCGTTTCAAAAATATCAGGTACGGTTACAATTGTCATTTCCCACGTATCAATAATTTCAACTTTAAATTTGGCGTCCGCTTTTAGTTTGCCAAATTCTCTGTTCTTTGCAGGCAGATTAAACAGCCAGCTATCGTGCATTTCTTTTCCGAAATAAATTATATAATAGCCTTGTCCTGCCGATGCGGTATAATTGTCGCGACTTATATCAGCCAGGCTTAATGGAACAGGGCACTGTTCCATTATTTTGCGGAGAAAAGCAATACGTTTCCAACTCGATCCTTTGAATTCGCCACCTTTTGCCCAGAAAATGGTATCGTTAGCATTTTTGAACATGTACGATTCGCCATGCGTAACATAACCGCCTCCCAAAATTCCTTTCCAAACCAGCATTGTCATTTCTTCGGGACTGTAACGCCCCCAACGAGATTTTAAGTTACCCTCGTAACCAACTTCGTCGCATATAACAGGTTTCTGATAAATATTCCGGAGGATGGCAGTTACACTTGGGCTTTGTACCGGAGTTTCATCCTGAATACTTACATGCGTAAATTCAGGTTTCCAGTACTCATAATATGTGGCAGTAGCGCCATGAATGGAACATAAATGGCGGTAAGGATCATTTTTTACAACTGCTTTAGCAAGCACATCCCAAT
>CAZDSY010000090.1:0-13169 GCA_964508285.1 uncultured Paludibacter sp. | reverse complement strand
TAAAATAGAAAAGAGTTCGAATAAATTTTTAGAATCTATATTAAAAATTGTTGCAAATATTTTTGTGATTAAAAAAAATTGAAGTTTGGTCGGTTGATTAATTCAAGTTATTTGGGTTTTTTGAAGAATTTCATTTCATCATTCATCAAAATTGAATTATTGTCAGATAGAAATCGCAGAGCGTTTTTAATTTTTACTTCTTTACTTTGGATAGATGAGATAAGCTCATTCATAGTATAAGGTCGTTGATTGAGCAAATAAAAAATCCGGTTTTTTATCGTTTCAAATTCTTCATCATTCAACGATTTTTCCGAATTTTTCCGACAGATATCACATTTTCCACAGGGTTTACTGTTTTTTTCGCCAAAGTACGAAAGCAGTATCTGACTGCGACATATAGTTTCTTCCTGTGCATAATCGAGCACTGATTTTACGCGCGAAACATAACGACCTCGACGGTCGTCATAAGCTTCTTTACCAAGCTTTACTCTGCTGACATCTTCCCTTTCGTGGGTAAATGTTAGAAAAGGTGTTTTTTTTCGGGGAATGTACTGAATAATCTGTTCTTTGCTTAATGCGACCAAACCTTCATAAACCTGATGGTGTGTCCAACCCAAACGTTTGGCAATCTGGTCTTCGTTAATGTAAGCGAAATCGGTAAACAAACCTGTGTATGAGCGAAGTAAAACGTGCATCAGTTTCTCCTGTTCAGGCGTTTGTTTAAGGTTATATAAATCATTTTTTCCGGTAACGAACATCAACCGCGAAGAATTGTCCTGTTCATCGGTAAGTTCAATATAACCTGCCTGTTGCATTATTTTCAGGCTGTTATAAGCAATCAGAATCGGCAGCTTGAATTTTCCGCAAAAATCGCCAATGTCAAAAGCGAAAACATGATCGAGTCCGGAGCCTTCGCCAATTTCGAAATAATTGCACAGCGCCTCGTAAATTTGTAGCACAGTTTCCTTAGGAGGGAAAGTGTCGCTTACACGTTTGCGCATTTTTACGGCATCGCCATTGTTGTAGAGCAATACCGCATATGCTTTTTTCTCATCACGTCCTGCACGTCCCGCTTCCTGAAAATAAGCTTCGAGCGAATCAGGCAAATCCAAGTGAACAACAGTGCGCACTTCGGGCTTGTCAATTCCCATTCCGAAAGCATTGGTCGAAACAATTACACGCGTTTCGTCATTCTTCCACCGGTTTTGACGTTCGTCCTTGGTTTCGTTTTTCAGCCCCGCGTGAAAATGTTCGGCAGTAATGCCATTTTGCAAAAGAAACTCTGCAACTTCTTTGGTCTTTTTGCGGTTGCGGACATACACCACCGAAGTTCCAGGAACATTTTTAAGAATTTTCAGCAGATAATCTTCCTTATTTTCGGTGGTACGCACGACATAAGCCAGATTGTTTCGGGCAAAGCTTTTGCGAAAAACATTTTTTTCTTTGAAACGGAGTTTCTCCTGAATATCGTCCACTACTTCGGGCGTGGCAGTGGCAGTAAGCGCCAAAACCGGCGCATCGGGTATAATTTCCCTTATTTCGGCAATTTTCAGATACGATGGACGAAAATCATATCCCCACTGTGAGATACAGTGCGATTCATCAACCGCAATCATACAAACGCGCGTTTGTTTAATTTTTTCGATAAAAATTGGCGATGCAAGTCGCTCAGGCGAAACATACAAAAACTTATACGCTTCGAAAACCGCATTTTCTAGTGTGGTTAAAATTTCTTCGGAAGTCATTCCGGAATTAATAAGGGCTGCTTTAATTCCACGCTTTTTCAGGTTTTCTACCTGATCTTTCATTAAAGCTATCAGCGGTGTAACAACTATGCAAACTCCTTCCATAGCCATAGCCGGCACCTGAAATGTAAGTGATTTTCCTCCCCCGGTAGGCATTAACCCCAACGTGTCCTTTCCTGAAGCAATACTCTGAATTATATCGCCCTGCAACGGACGAAAAGCATCGTAGCCCCAGTAATGTTTGAGTATGGATAGAAACTGTTGCATAGTTAGTTTGATTAGGAATGCAAAATACGCAAAAAATCAAATTAACCCCAAACAGTTTAGAATTTATTTTTCAATAAAAAAAACACCCCAAAAAGTGTTTGGCTAACTTTTGGGGTATTGTTCATTTTTTTCTTTAACCGTTTACTTCTTTGAGTATTTCTTCGAGGTCGTCGTGGCAAGCGCCACAAACCGAACCGGCTTCAATTGCATCGCCTATATCTTCAATGGATTTACAACCGTGCGTTTTAATGCCTTCCACTATTTCACTTTTACACATATCAAGGCAAGTACATATTACTGGATCGTCAGCCATAACTAATTAAATTTTTATTTTGGGTTATACATTTTATTTGTTTGATATTCATAACAACATTTATCCGAAATTGTTCAAACGAGTTTTAATTATTTTACTGTGCTATTGGGTCAATATGCCAAGCCCGTTATGCGGGATGTTCGCTTCGCTACCATGTACCAATTTATAAATGGGTCAATATATCTATATGCTTATTCCCTAATCACTACACTAATCACCAATCATCAAATATTCCCCCATTACGGGGTTAGGGGGCTGATTTTTATTTCTCCACTCTGAACCAATCGAAATCGGCATAGCCGGAATCGTTAAGCCACTGCGGGCGCTGGCAGAAAATGCCGACTTTCGCGCCTATCCATTTACCTTCCCAGGCAGCAAAATTATCGCCGATTACGGTGAATTTTTTACCATCGAGGCTGTAACTGAAAATGCAGTTTGCTTTGGGCTGCTGAATTTTTTCCTTGTTCAGGGAGCTTGTTTGTTTTACTTCCACTCTCAGGTAAACCGTCCTTTCTTTAACGGGAATTGATGCGTGTAAAGTTTCTGTTTTACCTGCGGTAGCGTTTTTTACACTCACAAAATTCAGACTTAAACCGTTATCAACACTATCGATGGTAACAGCTGCATAATCCTGTCCCATGACCACCATTCCGGCACGTTCGCCTTTTTTGTAGGGTTGAAAGGTCAGTTTTGTAGTTGCTTTAAAGTCAGGTGCGGGAAATTTTTGAAGTAGCAATGCCGGAGCATCCCAAAGACTTTTGGCATTACCAACCAACTGCCATGCAAAAAGTCGTAAATAACCTTTTTCGCCAGCCGGAAAATACCAGAGCGGATTACCGTTTGCCTGCCATTGCCATTGCAGACCTAAAGTGCGCCCATCAAATTCATCACTTTCCACGGGCGTAGCTATCGGATAGATTTTTCCAACAGCAGGTTTGTCGAAAACGCTTACAGGTTCACCACAACCATCGCCATCTTTATCAACTCCTATCACAGGCCAATCATTTTTCCAGTTTACAGGATTCAGATGCACTACTCTTCCATAAGCATATAAATCCTGAAAATGTATAAACCATTCCTGTTTGCCATCGGGTGTATCAACCAAACCACCCTGATGCGGTCCGTTAATGTCGGTATTTCCCTGCGCCATTACAATTTTTTCTTCGTAAGGGCCGTAAACGTTTTTTGAACGCATTGCTAATTGCCAACCCGGTTTTACACCGCCGGCAGGAGCGAAAATATAGTAATAGCCATTGCGTTTATAGAACTTAGCTCCTTCTACCGTAGTGTGGAAAGGATGTCCATCGAAAACCAACCGACTTTCGCTCAAGGCTTTTGTGCCATCGGGCGACATTTCGAAAACCGCCAGCACACTTTTCATTCCGGCACGACTTCCGGCATAAGCATGAACAATGTAGGCGCGTCCGTCCTCGTCCCAAAGCGGACAGGCATCAATCAATCCTTTGCCTTCTTTTACCAACACCATAGGCGACCATGGTCCGCGCGGGTCTTTTGCTTTAATCATATAAATGCCATAGTCCGGATCGCCCCAATAAATATAAAATTCGTTGTTGTGAAAGCGGAAACTTGGCGCCCAAACGCCATTTCCATGCTGAGGAATATTGAAAACATTTTCAGGCACAAGTTTTGGTACTGCATGTGCTATTAATGTCCAGTTTACCAAATCTTTTGAATGTAAAATGGGCAATGCCGGCGTATTTGCAAATGATGAGGCAGTCATGAAAAAATCATCGCCGGCACGACAAACATCAGGGTCGGAATAATCGGCATAAATAACCGGATTTTTGTATTTTCCATTTCCTAAATCGGATACCCATACTTTTGAAACGTAAGGTTTCACGTTTTCTTTCAGTTCGTTTGTTAAAGCGGTAATTTTTTGTTCTTTCAAACCCTGAATGAAGAATCCGGCAGCAATGCGCGCCCCCTTTTCATTGTAATGTGTATTATCGTCCAAACCTTTCGGAAAAAGTTTGCTTTCATCGGCAGGCAATTTATGAAAAAATAACTTCGAGTTTGCCACGCCTTCCTTTTCGAGCCATTCGGTAGTTTGTTTTTGCATATCAATAAGCGGTACTTTTTTTGTTTTTGCCACTTCTCGCGAAATTTCAGGATAAACGCCATGCGTATCCACAATTTTTCCCGAACTATCGAACTTCCTGCGTGCTACCGCTGTACAAATAATCGGATTTGCGCCTTTTGCCTTTACTTCATCTATAAAACGTATCAAATTCTTACGATAATCTTCAGGTGTAGTGTAACGGTCGGGTTTGTCCACTGCACCATCGTTATGTGCAAACTGAATTACCACATAATCGCCTTTTTGCACTTCTTTGATGAGTTTATTCCACCAGCCTTCTTCAATAAAACGGCGCGTGCTTCGTCCGTTTTGTGCGATATTCCGGACTACAACATCTTCCGTGAAAAATTCGGGAAGTAACATTCCCCAGCCACGTTCGCGCCATATTTCCTGTGTAATATCTCCGGTAAACGAATCGGTTACGTTTTTGTAAAATGGTTTATCAGCCATAGTGCTGTCGCCGGCCATAAAAACATGAATGGGACGGTTGGTGGCAGCAATGCTTACCAATAAAAATGCAATCAGCGCTAAGTAAGTAGTTTTGATTTTCATGTTTAAAAAAAATTATGTTTATGTTTTTATCAAGACTACAAATATATCTATTTTGTACCACTCGTTTCACGCAATATCTGACAGCTTTGAGAAATTTTTGACTTAATTGGTGGTGAATTTGGTTTTATAAACTTCTAACAAATTTTTGTCTCTGCTATCAGGCTGATCTTGTTCCTCGATACTTTCGTATAGTAAGTAGTTTTGAAATGCTTTACAAAGATTTTTCCGATATCGATTCATTTTTAAAACAACTCAAAATCAAAGTAAAGCCTGCCTACTACTTCAATTGTCTTTTTGGGAATAGTCTGGATGTTTAACCCTTTTTTGTTTAGTTATTTGGCTTCAGTAATATTAACTGAACTTTCGCAAGTTGATAAATAGTTGAAATACTGAATCATGCAAATTTTCCATTATTCATTATTAGTTAGTTATAGAAAATACATTTTTATAAAATTTTTATGGCACGACCTCTCCCCTAACCCCTCTCCACCTCTATCGCCCTTTGGGCACTTTCTCCTCAATGAGAAAGAAAAAGGAATAATAATTTTAAGAGGGGGACAGTTTTGTACAAGTAGAAAATTCAAAGCGTTATTATAAAAAAAAGAATATCAATGATTTAGACATGCGAATGTTGAATAATACTAATATAATACGGCAATCCCAATTTTTTGTACCAAACACTATGGATTTTCTAAAACTTTTCGGATATCCCGGTTTTTTGTTTTTTTTACTGTGAGAGTAGAGTTTTTTAATTTTAATGTATGTTTTGAACTGCTACAAAAATATGAGATTCTCACTCATTTTCAATTTTTAAGGTTTTCGTCAGTCATAACACTTCGCAATGTTTCTGCATAGAAACACACACAAATTATTTTCTATTCTTTCATGCGATTAAATTTGCAGTTTTTTGATGAAACATCTGAAATGATTTTAAAACTGAACTTACACACAAATTAATTTTCAAATATCATGAAAAAATATATTATTCTTGCTATCGTAATTTATTCAGCAGCCTTGAATGGAATGAATGTTTATATTATTGACAGAAATTTGATAGAATGCAACAATTTAAACAAAGGAGTTTACCTTTTCCAAATAGAAGTGGAGCAAAAAAAATGAACGTTGCAGTTTTATCAAAGAATAACGCATTAATCAATGATAGAAAAAAGAAAAGTTAGCATTTTGGTTTTTCACAAAACTGCTAACGTTCCAATAAAATCCGATTTTTCCTTATAACCTCATCGCACAATTTCCACTTTCTTTGTAGCCTCCATATTCGTATTTCGGAATTCAACTCTTTCAACTACTTTACGGGCAAGTTCACGAAAAGCTAATCCAGAAACTGAATCGGGAATTGCAGCAACAGGTTTTCCCGCATCACCCTGTTCGCGAATGCTTTGCACAAGCGGTATCTGTCCAAGTAGCGGAATATTCATCTCTTCTGCAAGTCGTTTTCCGCCATCTTTTCCAAAAATATAGTATTTGTTTTCTGGCAATTCAGCAGGAGTAAACCACGACATATTTTCAATTAATCCGAGAACGGGCACATTTACTTTATCGCCGGTAAACATATTAACACCCTTGCGGGCATCGGCAAGCGCAACATCTTGTGGAGTAGTTACGGCAATTGCACCGGTTATGCCCATGGTTTGAACCAAAGTAAGATGTATATCGCCGGTACCCGGAGGTAAATCCATTATAAAGAAATCGAGTTCACCCCAATGTGCATCGGTTATTAATTGCTTTAAAGCATTGCTTGCCATGCTACCGCGCCAGACCAACGCATTTTCAGGATCGACAAAAAAACCTATTGAAAGAATCTTCACACCATATTTTTCGAGCGGAATAATCATTTGTTTTCCATCAATTTCTTCCAAGTACGGTCGAGCATCTTCTACACCAAACATTTTCGGTACCGAAGGTCCGTGAATATCGGCATCAAGCAATCCTACTTTGTAGCCTTCGGATGCAAGTGCAATAGCAAGATTTGACGAAACAGTGGATTTACCCACACCACCTTTGCCGGAAAAAACAGCGATGATATTTTTTACATCGGGTAAAATTGAAACAGGTTTGGGCTTTGGAACCTCTTTCATTTCTGCCGTTATATTACCTTTAATATCAACATCTTCGCCAATATAAGTGAGAATTGCCTGTTCGGCAGCTTTTACTACTGATTTAGCAAACGGATCGTTTGGCTTCTCAAAAACGATGGAAAAACTTACGGAATTTCCATTTATTCGAATATTGTCCTTCACCATACCTGAAGAAACAATATCTTTTCCTGTACCCGGGTAACGTACATGCGTCAATGCATCGAGCACTAACTGAGGATATAATGTTACGTTCATGTTAAATATTTCGTGTTTCGTGTTTATGTTTGTTTTAAAAGGTTTCAAATATTTCAGAGTTACCTTGTGACATTATTTATATTGTTTGCTTGTTTGCTTATTTACTTGTTTACTATTTTTTAATGTCACATTGGCAAATTACAAATTTAGGGGTTTTTCTGTTTCGGGCAAAACTCCTGTAGCTATCTTTTTCAATATCAACATCTGGTTCGATAAATTGTTCTCTGTGCTGAGGAATCCATTTAATATATTTTATGTTGATTCCTCTTTCGAGCCATTGTTGTTCATAAAAAGTTTTTATTCCGAGTATCGGGTCCATCAATTCGCCGGCATAAATATTTTCAGATGAATATATTACCGGAAAATTATTTGCCTTAACCATTTCTGAAGTATATGTATAAAGAAAATTACTGTCGGTTTTCAGATGTATTATAGCATTTTCTTTTAAAAACTTCAGATATGTTTGAATGAAATTGGTTGCAGTGAGACGTTTCGTAACTTTCTTCATTTGCGGATCGGGGAAAGTAAGCCATATTTCACTTACTTCGCCTTGACCGAAAAAATGGTGTATCATTTCAATATCCGTACGCAAAAAAGCAACATTTTTCAAGCCTTTTTCAAGTGAAAGTTTTGCACCTGTCCACATTCGGGCACCTTTTATATCCACTCCAATATAGTTTTTATTAGGATAACGTTCGGCAAGTCCAACTGTATATTCACCTTTACCACAACCCAATTCAAGCACTATTGGATTGTTATTTTTAAAAAACGATGTATTCCACTTTCCCTGCATTTCAAAAATCACACCTGAGCGTAAAGCATGTGACGACACCTGAAATACATGCTCGTAAGTTGCCATATCGGCAAATTTCGATAGTTTATTTTTTCCCAACTTTTCTTTAAGAATTTTTAATTTGAAATGTAATTAATTCGATACCTTTTCAAGGTGTAAGCCCACATCGTTAACGCCTTTCAAAACGGTATCGCGCATGCCATGAAAAACTTTAAAGTTGTAAATCCCTTTTTTTGCAAATCTTAGATTTTGCCGGTATAAAACAGGCATCTCAAAAGCAGCACCAACACCTGTTCCAAGCCATTTTCCTTTATTGTCGGCAAGATAAAACTCTATTGTATCTCGTGATAATACTTTCTGGTGGCTCAAAGTTTCCACAAAAAGCCACATATTCTGATAGGGGTATTCACTCCGATTACGGATATTTATATACAAGTTATAAAGCGTTATTGTATCTTCAATTTGAATATCAAAATTAATAACACTGTCTTTGTGCCATTGACCTTTATCAACATGCTTGTAGTGCATGTACACATCGCGTTTGTTGCAGGCAAACAACAAAAAAATCAGGGTCAAAAACAAGAAACTATGCTTCATTACCGGAATTGTTTTTATTGTTTTTTAGGTTTATTTTCAGAGGCTTTCTCGTTTCGTTTGTATCAGAATTTTCACTTGCAACAGGTTTATGTTGATTTCTGTTCTTTCCCTGTTTCATATTATTTTTATTGCCTTGATTTTTATTTTTATTGTCAAAACGGTGGATACTGTCTTCGCCTACTCCATCGTCGAATTCGGTACGCTGTTCTGCCGATTCCTGATCTTTATCAAGTAATGAATCCGGCTTGATTCCTTTTTTGTTCAACGCTATTACTTCTTTAGCACGTTCAGCGGTAATGGTAACTATGTTCGCTCCAAAGTTTTGAGCCGTAGAGTATGACATCAATCCTTTGAAAACATCAGTTTTAAAATGATAATAAACATTATCATAAGTTTCAAGCTGAACTTCTTTCGATGGAAAATCTTTGGAAGCATCAATATAAGCATCGAGTTCGAAATTCATGCAGCATTTGAGTTTCGCACATTGTCCGGCTAATTTTTGTGGATTCAAAGAGATATCCTGATAACGAGCCGCATTTGTAGAAACTGAATTGAAACTTGTCATCCAACCGGAACAGCACAATTCTCTTCCGCAAGGTCCTATTCCACCAATACGACCTGCTTCCTGACGCGCACCAATTTGTTTCATCTCTATGCGCACTCTGAAAGTTTCGGCAAAAATCTTAATGAGTTGACGAAAATCGACACGTTCATCGGCTATGTAGTAAAAAATCGCTTTGTTTCCATCGCCCTGAAATTCCACATCGCCGATTTTCATGTTCAATTTCAAATTTTCTGCAATCTGACGGGCTTTAATCATGGTTTCCTGTTCGCGTGCTTTTGCCTCGTTCCATTTCTCAATATCTCCTTCTTTTGCTTTACGATACACACGTTTCACTTCAACCTTTTCAGGATTAAAGTTATTTTTTTTCATTTGTAGCAGTACAAGTTTTCCTGTGAGTGTAACCTCACCGATATCATGTCCGGGCGAAGATTCTACAGCAACAAAATCGCCTTTTTCCAGCGGAATTTTCAAACTGTTAAGATAATAACCTTTACGCGTATTTTTGAACTGTACTTCTACAAAATCAGTTTCGTGTTGGGTTTCGGGCAAATCGCTTAACCAGTCGAAAGTGCCTAATTTATTTTTGCTTCGGCAGTTGCACCCATTCTTTTTTATGCAGCAACCTCCGTTATTGAGTGTATATTCCATTTTATATTTCGTGTTTCGAGTTTATAGATTTCAATAGTTTCAGAGTTTCGTTGTTACATTTTATCTTGTTTGCTTGTTTCCCTGTTTACTTGTTTGAATTTCACATTTACACATTGGCACATTGGTACATTAATCTATTTCTTCAACAAAACAATAACCTTGAGCATTAAATCAAAAAAAACCATTTTTGCGTTTACATTTTGATCGATATGTCTGTCGGCAAGTGCGAATTCCGTCATAAGTTCTTCTATATTTCGCTCATTTATAAACGGAGAAAATTTTCCTGAAAATTCAATCTCCTCCGAAGTAAGATAATTGAGTTCAGGTTGTTTAATATTCAGAATAAAATTTTCGCGTATCATTCGTTGCGAATATTCAAGAAATTTCTTTTGTCGCTCACGACCTACAGCGCTTTGTGCAATATCTTCCGCCCATTTTTTTAAGTTTTTAAGCGCTGTATAATCCTTACGGTTCCCAACCTGCCAGGCTAAACGCATCACTGTAACAAAACGTTCGAAGTTTTGTTTATTCTCATCACTTTCGTTGAGAATTGAAAATGCATTCAGCAGGCTACCTCCTGAAATACGTGCAATGTTTACCGCATCGAGTTGCGATACACTTTTGGTTTTGTCCCTAAGCAAAGCCAACACAATGTCATCTTCAGTAAGTTTTGGGATATTAATGTGTTGAGTTCGCGATTGTATTGTTGTAATAATTTCTTCCGGCGAATTGGAAACAAGCAGAAATACAGTATTTTCAGGTGGCTCTTCCAGAATTTTGAGCAGTTTGTTGGCACAACTTATGTGCATTTTTTCGGGAAGCCAAATTATCATTATTTTGTAATCCGACTCATACGTTTTGAGATTCAGCTTCCGGAGAATTTCTTCACTTTCATTGGAATAAATTATGCCTTGTTTTTGGTCTTCTGAAATGCGGGCAAACCATTGCTGAGCGCTGAAATAAGGATTTTCGAGTATCATCGCCCGAAAATCTGCAATAAAATCATCGCATACTACCGAAGTGGCTTTTGCAGGTTTTATAATCGGAAATACAAAATGCAAATCGGGGTGAGCAAGTTTACGATATTTAACACACGAAGGACAAATGCCGCAGGAATCAGTTTCTGTTCGGTTTTCGCAACTGATATATTGTGCATAAGCCAATGCAAGCGCAAGCTTTCCTACTCCTTCTGGTCCACGAAACAATTGCGCATGCGGTATTCGTTGCTCCTGCACCGAACGCAAAAGACGTGTTTTAACATCGCTTTGACCTAATATCTCCGAAAATTGCATTTTCTATCAACTAAAAATGATATTGCTATAATCTGCAAATATACAAAAAAACCGGCAGAGAAAATTAACGTCTCAAACTGATTTGTGATACTTTACAACATTGGTCTTTATCAAATAATTAATGCAATAAGCAAAAAATTATCCAGAACGACAACTCAATACAAATAATTTAACACAGAACTATTAACAATCATCATCGTTTAAATTTATATTTGTACAATCAAAAAAATGTATTAATTCTAAAAATTTTATTCCATAAAAAAATCAATTTACTGTTTCTGTTAATCTTGTTTACAGCTTCGAGTGTATATGTTTATGCTCAAAAGGAATCAGAATTGAAAAGGGAAATAATTTCTCCCGGTTATATTGTAAAACTTAACGGAGACACAATTCATGGTTTTTTACTGAACATTAATTTATGGTAAAACCAACATCAAATGTATTTTTACAATGACACGCTTGATAAAAAAAATCGACAAAAATTTACACAAAAGGAGCTTATCGCCTATCAAGTTAGATGTCGACAGTATGTAAGTATGAAATATCCATTCGCGTACAGTATTCACAAACAAAATTTCATTCTTCGTAAACAAAGTGGAAACTTTAATTAATATGTCTGGTATTTTGACCATGACAGAGTGAAATTTTCATCACCTGATATAACACTTGTTGATTTATAAAAAGCCTTATTATTCAACGTACAGAATTTGTGGAAAAACCTGTTCGGCATGAAAAGTGATGAAAAATTAACAGAACTAACGGAGTTGAAGTTTTTTTTGAAATTTGCAAAAAAACATGTCCGCCTATGTAGCCGATGAGCCTGGACTGGCTGCAAAAATTGCGGTAAAAGCTCCCGGTTATTTAGGTATGGACCGTGATATTGAAAAGATTATTATAGAATACAAGTAATTAAAGAAAAACAAGTAAAAAACTCGAATTAAGATGAAAATCTAATGGTTAATAAAAAGTAATGATAAATTTCAGACAAGGTTTAAAAAAGTTTTTTCAATTTTATGACATCAGTATTAACGACAAAATTGAAACTTATCCGTCTGATAAAAAAAATAACAACAGAAAAACAATTAAATTAGTAATCATAAAAATGAATTCAGTATTTGAAACCAGCAAAACAAAATCAACCAACAGTTTTTCGAAGGGATTATTATTTATCTTAATTTTCATACCCCTTATATTAAATGCCGCTTCAGGAAACTGGGCAAGTAAAGTTACCGGTGGAAATATTGTTTTTACCGCCACCGAACCATCAACGCAATTAAAAGATGCTGCAGGGAATAATCAGACCGTTGTGTATCTCGAAAATTTGTCTGTAAAAAAACTCGGACAAAACTCCAATGTTGATGATGTAGCATGGTTACTTTCTCAGGGATATCGGGTAATTGAACTCGATTACGCAAACCATCCGAATGCTATAACTCCAAATATTAATGCAGATATTATCAGTATTAACGATGCCATAAATGCAGGTTCGTTTTGCGGGTTGACAAACTGCTCAAAATACCGTTCATATATTTTGTTCGAGGGTTATCGCATTGCCCGCGATGTGGCATATTTTAAAGATGATCCTACTGTTTACAATTATCCTACAAGCTATACCGAAGGCGATTCACTTTACATGGATATAATTTATCCTGCCAACAGTACCGAAAAAGTTCCGGTAATTTTATCCTTTTCGTACAGCAACAGTTACGCCGGTGCTGCCAACAAACATCAAAGGCTCAATTTGGGAAATACACTTGCAGGTTTCGACGATTCAATTCTTGAAGGAGCACCTGCCACTGGTATCGCATGGGCAATTGCCGATCACCCGAAATACTGCCCGTGGGGCAATGGCAAGCCTGCCGGCGGAGCTAACGACACTTACAAATCGTATCAGGTAAATCCCGATGCTGCTCAGAAAGTAAAATCGGCAGTGCGCACGCTTCGTACA
>CAZDSY010000089.1:0-13328 GCA_964508285.1 uncultured Paludibacter sp. | reverse complement strand
TCAAAAATATGACCCTTTTTGAATTTAAATTGAGTTTTTAAGGGTCGACTAAATATCAATTATTAACTGATTTAAAGGCTATTGATGGCGTTTAAATCCTCAAAAGCAACTTGTAACCTTGCAATTACAGATTCTTCAGCTTTACGTAGCCAAACACGCGGATCGTAGAATTTTTTGTTAGGTTTTTCAGCTCCTTCAGGATTTCCGATTTGTCCCTGAAGATAGGCATGATTTTTTGCCTCAAACTGACGAACTCCATCCCAATATGCCCATTGGGTATCGGTATCGATATTCATTTTTACAACACCATAACTTATCGCTTCGCGAATTTCCTCGTGCGAGGAACCCGAACCACCGTGAAATACAAAACTCACGGGTTTATCCTCCGTCAAACCATCTTTCTTTTTGATATAATCCTGTGAATTTTTCAGGATTACAGGTTGAAGTTTCACATTCCCGGGTTTGTAAACACCATGCACATTCCCAAACGAAGCCGCAATGGTGAAATTTGGCGATATTTTGCTTAATTCGCTGTAGGCATAATAAACATCTTCGGGTTGAGTGTAGAGTAATGCGTTGTCAACGCCGCTATTATCCACTCCATCTTCTTCCCCGCCGGTTATCCCGAGTTCGATTTCGAGGGTCATGCCCATTTTTGACATACGTTCAAGATATCTTTTACTAATTTCGATATTTTCTTCGATAGGCTCTTCGGAAAGATCGAGCATATGAGAGCTAAAAAGAGGTTTACCGGTTTCCGAAAAGTGTTTTTCACTTGCATCGAGCAGTCCATCGATCCAAGGGAGTAACTTTTTCGCTGCATGATCTGTATGAATGATCACATATACACCATAAGCCTCGGCAAGGGTATGAATATGTTTTGCTCCGGCTATTGCTCCAAGGATAGCAGCCTGTTGACCTTCCATTTTTAATCCTTTACCGGCATTGAAAGCAGCTCCTCCATTTGATAACTGAATAATAACCACTGCGTTAGCTGTTTTTGCTGCTTCCATTACAGCATTTATAGTAGATGACCCTACAACATTTACAGCGGGAATCGCAAATCCGCTTTCTTTTGCTGTTTTAAAAATAAATTGTAAATCAGAACCAGTGATTACACCGGGTTTGATTTTTTCAGAAATTTTTCCCATATTTTTTTTGATTTTATTACTTTTTGATGATTTTGAAACAATCTGTTCAGTGATTTGTTGAAGTTTATTATCATTTTTAACACAAAAAGGCTTCTAAAAATTTCAGAAGCCTTTTAAATTATTATAATTTTATGCCGATTACTGAATCATGAATTTTTCAGCAGTATTGTTTACTTTAAGAATGTACACGCCTTTTGAAAGATTCAGGTTAATTTGCTGTGCAGGTTCATAAACTGCCATTTTGCTGCCTGTTACCGAGTAAATTTCAATTTGAGTAGCCGGAGCTGCATCGAAATTCAATGTGTTGTTTGCCAAAGTCCATGTTGTTTTTGCTGTATTTTGAGTTGAAGTAGTTGGATCAGTGTATGGTGCAAAAGCAACGCCCCTGAAAGCAGTATTTGTGCCTGCAGTTACCAAATCTGTTGCTGTAGCATCGCTTCCTGAATCAACGATTGAAACCAATTTGCTGTTTGTAGTAGTTGCATAAAGAGTCGGGTTTGTACCTGTCCAATCCACAGTTAAACCGCGAGCGCCCAATGAAGCGCCAACACTTAAGGTATAAGCAAGTGTCCAAGTTGTTCCATCGGTTGAAGTCCAGTTTTGAATACCACCATTTCCATCTGTTCTATCATCGGCTACATAACAAATTGAATTGGCTACATTAAATGAAAATCCATATGCAGAACTACTTCCACCTGTTGCAATTAAGTTTGTACTCGTTACTCCTGTACCTGTAGGAGTTCCATCTCCAACTTTGTAAATACCTCTTGTTCCAGAACTTGTAGAAAAATATAATTGATCGTTAAAAATATTTACAACACGAATATTTGTAACAGTTGATGATACCTGACCAGCAGTTCCATTTCCAAAATACTGAACACCTCCAGCAGATGAACTTGTACCCCCTGCCCAATAATCACCTGATGCATTTGAAACTGCACTACGAATATTATTCGCACTATAAGCAGTAGAAGAAGATAGTGCAATCATACCTCCATTTTTATTTATAGCAAGAATTTTACGGGCAACAATTGCAGATGTTGTGTTTGCTATGCTTGCAGTGCCAGGGGCAATATCGTAACCCGCAATAGTAAGTAATTTACCATTAGGAGAAAGTGAAATAGCACCCTCGGAAGTAGCAGTGCCTGATGTAGCTAATTTGAAATCGCCGGAAGTTGGAATTGAAATGGTCTGCACTAAAATACCGGCAGTGGTGTATTCTTCGAGAAAAACAGCTGTAGATGCATTTGATAAAGTAGCGCTTCCATCGCCTACACGTACAACTACAATATTACCCTGAGTAAAGTCAGCGGCATAAGCATTGATCGAAAACATTGTAAATACTATGGCAAAAGCCATCAGCATTGCTTTAAGTGTAAAAATTTTTTTCATACCTTTTTTGTTTTTAATTTTTGAATAATGAAATAATTAATTTTGAGTTTAAATAATAAAAACGAATCCAAACATAATGAAAATATTTGAAGTTCAAGCATCAAAAAATATGAGCTTAATGAGATTTTAATAAAAATGCATAATATATACTACAGGAGAATTAAAAAAGGGCTTAATGCAAAGGGAAGTATTCTATAAAAAACAAGATAATATTGATACGCTTCAGATATTTTCAATAAAAGCTATAATTGTTCTGATAGAAAATTCTCCAGCTGTTCAGCTTTCACATTGGTGGTAAGTTCGCCGTTTATAGCCCACGAAATATGCCCGGTTTCTTCTGAAACAATAATGGCAATGGCATCGGATTGTTCGGTAATGCCTAAAGCAGCACGATGTCGCAAACCGAGTCGTTTGGGAATTGACTGATTGCGTGAGACAGGTAAAATACAGGCGGCGGCTTTCAACTTTCCATTAGATACAATGAGAGCACCATCGTGTAAGGGACTGTTTTTAAAAAAAATATTTTCAATTAATCGGGAATTAATGTTTGCATTTATCTGTTCCCCCGAATTAATATAAAACTCGAGGTCATTTTCCCTGGTAATCACAATTAGTGCTCCATTTCCTGATTTTGATATATATTTACAAGCCAGCACTAACTGAACAATATAAAAATTACTTCCGGCATTATCCGACTTTTCATCACCAAAAAATTTTTTGAAAAATGCCATTAGTTTTGAACGACGTTTTGAACCAACACGTGAAAAAAAACGGCGTATATCATCCTGAAATAAAACAATTAATGCAAAGGCTCCTACACTTATAATCCGATCAAATATGGCACCTAACAACTCCATACGAAAAACGTGAGTAACCAGAAACCATACGATAATAAAACCCATGATTCCGAAAAACACGTTGATTGCTCCACTCCTTTTCAGCAGTTTGAAAGTTTCAAAAAACAAAAAAGCTACTAACAGTATGTCAATAATATCCTTTATTCCTATCTGAAAGCCCATTTATTTTAAGTATTGATTCGTGTTCCGTGTTTCGTCTCAAATATTTGGAATAATAATGTTTCCCTTAATCAACAATAATATTCTTAATTTTAATTCGCTTCAGAGTTTGATTTTAAGTTATACAAATTAAAAATTTGAATTGCTTCCATTGCTTCTTTCACATCGTGAACTCTGAGAATTGATGCTCCGCCAATTAATGCAAGCATGTTGGCTGCTGTGGTAGCATTTAGTGCTTCGTCAGCAGAAATATTAAGCGATTTATATAACATTGATTTTCGGGATAATCCTGCAAGAATTGGAGCATTTAACTGTTGAAAATATGAAAGTTTATACAGCAGTTCATAGTTCTGTTCTATTGTTTTGGCAAATCCAAAACCGGGATCGATAATTATATCCGAAGCGCCCAGAAACCGTAATTGTGCAAGTCGTTTTTCCAGAAACTGCATCACCTCTGACACAACATTTTCATATTGCGTAAGTAGCCGCATATTCGAAGGATTGCCCCGGGTATGCATAAGTACGTAAGCAACCTGGAGGTCGGCTACCGTTTCAAACATTAGATTATCGAGTGTGCCGCCGCTGATGTCATTGATAATTGCAACATCAAAGTTTTTAACCATTTGCCTTGCCACACCCGCGCGAAAAGTATCTACAGAAATAAATATATCAGGAAATTTTTTTAAAATTATGTCCAAACCATCCGACAAACGCTTGACTTCCTCGTCAATGGAAACGATTTCAGCTCCCGGACGGGTTGAATATCCTCCTATATCTATGATTATTGCTCCGTTTTCAAGCATTTTTTCGACACTTTTGATCAAAATGGAATCGTAAGTGAACCGGCTGCCCTTATAAAAAGAATCAGGAGTTACATTGACAATCCCCATGACAACAGGTGAAGATAAATCAATAAGCTTTTGATTAAGCTTTAACTGGAAATTCATCGGTTTATAATAATTATGTACAATTACATTACTGATTGCATTAGGCACAAAATTACGCAAAATAAAATAACATGCAATAAGAAGCTCTTTTTTTCGTTTTTTAAAAACAATCTCAGAACCTATGAGTTATAATAATCAGATTGCTACGAATTTAATCATAAAAAAATAAGGATTTGCAACAATTACAAGGAAAATTGATTACTTTTGCAATTCAAGTCACAAAAAGCTGTTAATTAACATTCTCATATTGCACATGAAAATCAAATTTATTCACAAAGCATTAATGCTCGGAACAATTTTACTTACTGCGAGCTGTGCGAGTAACGATGAAAAAGTATCACGCGTAACCGGATGGAAATACAACGATAAAGAAGGAACCGGATTTATCGTTAAAAATGATTATAGACTACAAACGCCTCCGGGCATGGTAGCAATAGAAGGTGGCTCTTACACTATCGGCGAAAAAGGAGAGTTTGTTACCGCTCAACGCGATAATCGTCGCCGAAGAATAACCGTAAGTTCATTCTTTATGGATCAATACGAAATACGTAACATCGATTGGCGCGAATACACTAACTGGCTTAAGGTTGTATTCGGAAAAGCAGCACCGGAACTCGTTAAAAAAGCTCAACCCAACGAAAAAGTTTGGCGCGAAGAACTTGCCTACAATGAACCATATTTACAGAATTATTTTCACCATCCTGCTTTCGATCAATATCCTATCGTTGGTGTTACCTGGGAGCAAGCTATGGATTACTGCGCTTGGCGTACTGACCGCGTAAACGAAATGGCACTTGTAAATGCAGGGATTATTGCACCTCCCAAGTTCAACAATATTAAAAACATGAACAAAGACTCAATAGCCTCAGTATTTGTTTTCAATACACAGAAGTACCTTTATAATGACAAGTATCAACCTGAAGAAGGAAAAAGGAAACTTACCGATCTTTTCGGACAAAAACGGAAAGCTGATATTTCAGATGGAATATTTTTCTCTGAATTTCGTTTGCCAACTGAAGCTGAATGGGAATTTGCAGCTTTCGCATTATCGGCTAACGCAGAAGGTATTGTTCCCGATGGTAAAATTTATCCGTGGAAAGGATCACATACACGCAATACCAAGAAAAAAGAATTAGGAATGATGCAGGCTAATTTTGTAAGAGGACGCGGTGACATGATGGGTACTTCAGGAAGCCTTAACGACAAAGCAACAATTACTGCTCCGGTTGATGCTTACTATCCTAACGATTTCGGACTTTATAATATGGCTGGGAATGTTAACGAATGGGTTTTAGATGTTTACCGTTCAACTACTTATGACGAAGTTGTTGAATATAACTCTTTTCGAGGGAATGTATATTTAACTCCTATCATAGAAGGATACGATGAGTCAGGTAAACCGATTTATAAAGTTGATGAATACGGACGAATAGCTACCGAAGTGAAAGAAGGCGATGATGTAAGAAATTATCGTGATGGCGATAAAGAATCGCAACTTCAATTCTCGTTGACTAATCCAAATGTTAACAGAAAAGATACAAGCGATATTACCGACATTTTACGACCGGTAATAAATGACAGGACAAGAGTTTACAAAGGTGGGTCATGGAAAGACCGTGCATATTGGCTTAATCCCTCAACACGTCGATATCTTGCTCAGGACCAATCTACCAGCGACATTGGGTTTAGATGTGCCATGAGTATGATTGGGAATAAAGATAAATTATCAAAGAGATAATACGTAAAAACTTATTTATACAATCTCAGGCACCTGAAAACTTAATTTAAGTTCAGGTGCTTTTGTTTTAATTGGTTTAATTCAGCGAATTTTTAGTAATTTTGCAATGTAAAGTATTAAAAAAGTTTTTAATAATAAATATGAAAAGAACAGTTATAAAGGATGCTTTAAAGAGCACTGAATTTCGGACAGAAATTATTGTAAAAGGTTGGGTAAGAACACGCCGTGGAAATAAAAATGTAAGTTTTATTGCTTTAAACGATGGATCCACAATTAATAATATACAAATTGTAGCCGATAATGAAAAATTCGGAGATGAATTTCTGAAACCGATTACAACAGGAGCTTGTTTGAGCGTTACCGGCACATTAGTTGAATCATTGGGTAAAGGACAAACAGTAGAAATACATGCAAATGAAATAGAAATTTACGGTACAGCCGATCCAGAAACTTATCCATTGCAAAAAAAAGGTCATACACTTGAGTTTTTACGTGAAATTGCTCATCTGCGTCCTCGTACAAATACTTTCAGCGCAATTTTCCGCATTCGTCACGAAATGGCTATTGCAATCCACAGTTTTTTCCATGAACGAGGCTTTTATTACTTCCATACTCCCATTATTACAGCATCGGACTGCGAGGGTGCAGGACAAATGTTTCAGGTAACTACTTTAAACTTATATGACCTGAAAAAAGATGAAAACGGTTCAATTATTTACGATGATGACTTTTTCGGTAAACAAGCAAGTCTAACAGTTTCAGGACAACTCGAAGGAGAACTTGCTGCATTGGCCCTAGGATCAATATATACTTTTGGACCTACATTCAGAGCTGAAAATTCTAACACACCCCGACATCTTTCTGAATTCTGGATGATTGAACCTGAAGTGGCATTTAATGAAATTGAAGAAAACATGCAGTTAGCGCAGGATTTTATTCAATATTGTATTCGCTGGGCACTTAAAAACTGCAAAGATGATCTTGATTTTCTATGCAATATGTACGACAAAGAATTATATGACAGGTTGAACTTCGTAGTGAATAATGATTTTAAAAGATTAACATATACTGAAGGAATAGCAATTTTGGAAAAAGCTGTAGAAAACGGGCACAAATTCGAATTTCCAGTAGGTTGGGGAACCGATTTACAGTCTGAACATGAGCGATATCTTGTAGAACAGCATTTTAATAAACCGGTTATTCTCACAGATTATCCGAAGGAAATCAAATCTTTTTACATGAAACAAAACGATGATGGCAAAACTGTACGTGCTATGGACGTACTTTTTCCAAAAATCGGTGAAATAATTGGCGGATCGCAGCGTGAAGAAAACTACACGAAACTCAAAACTCGTGCTGCGGAAATGGGCGTGCCTGAAAAAGATATCTGGTGGTATCTTGAAACACGTAAATTTGGCACAGCACCACATGCAGGTTTTGGTTTAGGATTTGAACGACTACTTTTATTTGTAACAGGCATGGCTAATATTAGAGATGTGATTCCTTTTCCTCGCACACCGAACAATGCAGAGTTTTAATTGTTATTGGTAAATCACTGATTAATTTTCAGTAAAATGGTTTGTCATCTTAATAATTTAATGAAACATGAAACTTCTGAAACATATTTAAACAAAATATTTACCTTGAAAATAACCATAAAAAAAATAATTTTAATAAAATAATGAGCGAAACAAATAAAACTGGACTCGAAAATGTAGTGGTTCGATTTTCGGGCGACTCGGGCGATGGTATGCAGCTAACGGGGACTTTGTTTTCGAACCTTTCGGCAATACTTGGCAACGAAATATCTACTTTCCCCGATTTTCCCTCTGAAATTCGGGCACCTCAGGGAACAATTGGTGGCGTTTCTGGATTTCAGGTTCATTTAGGTGCCAGTAAAATTTACACTCCCGGCGATGATGCTGATGTTTTAGTGGCAATGAATCCGGCGGCGTTAAAAGTAAATGCCAGCGGAATAAAGAAGAATGGAGTACTGATTTTCGATGCAGATGCTTTCCAAAAATCGGATTTGGAAAAAGCAGGTTTTACAACCGAAAATCCTTTTGAGGAGTTGAAAATTTCGGAAACAGTTCAACTAATTCCTGCCCCTCTTTCAACCTTAACCCAGGAAAGTCTGAAAGATTTTGGTATGGATAACAAAACCACACTCCGTAGTAAAAACATGTTTGCACTCGGCTTGATTTGCTGGCTTTTTAATCGTCCGGTTGATCAAGCCATTCATTTTCTGCAAAATAAATTCGGCAAGAAACAATCAGTACTCGAAGCGAATGTAAAAGTACTTACCGATGGTTATAATTATGGTCATAACCTTCACCTTTCGGTAATGCGCTATCAGGTGGATAAATCTCAAGAAACACCTAAAGGGCGATACACCAGCATCAGTGGAAATAAAGCTACTGCATGGGGACTGATAGCGGCATCAAAAAAAGCCAATTTACAACTTTTTCTGGGCAGTTACCCGATAACACCTGCATCAGAAATTATGCAGGAACTATCGCTACGTAAAGATTTGGGAGTAAAAGTTATTCAGGCTGAAGATGAAATTGCAGGCATCACAACTGCTCTCGGAGCATCCTTTGCGGGTTCACTTGCAGCAACCAGTACTTCCGGTCCCGGCTTGGCACTCAAGTCAGAAGCTATTGGTTTAGCTGTAATGGCTGAATTACCTCTTGTGATCGTTGATGTTATGCGGGGAGGCCCTTCAACCGGATTGCCAACAAAAACCGAACAAACAGACCTATTACAAGCACTCTATGGACGTAATGGCGAAAGTCCTGCTGTAGTTATGGCGGCATCAACACCTGCCGATTGTTTTCACTATGCATTTATGGCATCAAAAATTGCTCTTGAACACATGACTCCCGTAATTTTACTTACCGATGGATTTTTAGCAAATGGTACATCATTATGGAAACTGCCTAAACTTGCCGATTTACCCGAGATTTTACCAAATTTTGCAAAACCCGGTATGGAGGGAATTAAAGTAACAGCTCGTGACGAGAATTCATTAGCACGCTACTGGAGTACTCCAGGCACTCCGGGATTTAATCACAGAAATGGTGGCTTGGAAAAAGATTTTACTACAGGTTCCATTTCTACCGATCCTTTGAACCATCAAAAAATGGTGAATACACGTCAGGCAAAAATTGATTATATAAGTAACAAAATTCCTGAACTTAAAATTGAAGGCGATCCTACTGCTGAAACACTTGTAATAGGTTGGGGAAGCACACACGGACATTTGATGAGTGCAGTAAATAACCTGAACAAAGCCGGGAAAAAAGTGGCCCTTGCTCATTTCAACTATATAAATCCGCTGCCCAAAAACACTGCTTCAGTGCTTAACAAATACAAAAAACGTATCGTATGCGAACTTAATATGGGACAGTTTGCTACCTATTTACGTTCAAAAGTGCCGGGTGAATATTTACAATATAATAAAGTTCAGGGACAACCATTTACTGTATCAGAACTTGAAGAATTTCTGAAAAATATTTAATTATTAGTTCTACGGATATAAAAGTAAAGGAAACAATTTTTTTGAATGAAAATAATACAAATATCATGGATACTACATTAATTCAACAATATACAGCAAAAGACTTTAAAAGTGACCAATACGTACGTTGGTGTCCTGGTTGCGGTGACTATGCCGTGCTCAACAGTTTACAAAAAGTAATGGCAGAACTTGGTGTTCCACCACACGAAACGGTAGTAATTTCAGGTATCGGATGTTCCTCTCGATTACCCTATTACATTTCAGGTTATGGTTTTCACACTATTCACGGACGTGGTGCTGCTGTAGCTACCGGTGTGAAAGTTGCTAACCCAAAACTAACCGTTTGGCAAATTACTGGCGACGGCGATTGTCTGGCAATTGGTGGAAATCACTTTATTCACAGTGTGAGACGTAACATCGATATAAATGTGATGCTGTTCAACAACCAAATTTATGGACTTACTAAGGGACAGTTCTCTCCCACAACACCAAAAAATTTTGTTACAAAATCATCGCCTTTTGGTACAACTGAACGTCCATTCCGTCCTGCAGAATTAACGATAGGATCTCGAGGAACGTTTTTTGGAAGATTACTTGATGTCGATCTCAAATCTTCGCAAATGACAATGACAGCAGCAGCCAAACATAAAGGCACATCGGTAGTTGAATGCCTGGTAAACTGCGTGATTTTTAACGATGGAGCACACGGTTATTTATCCGAAAAAGACACACGTTACGATCGAATTGTGATTCTTGAACATGGGAAGCCTATGATTTTCGGTAAAAACAACGATAAAGGTTTAATCCTCGATGAAAAGAACAATCTTAAAGTTGTTACACTGGGTGAAGATGGTATTACCGAAACTGATATTCTTGTACACGATGCTCATTCAGAAGATTTTAGCTTACAAATGAAACTCGCATTAATGCAGGCACCTGAATTTCCGATAGCAATTGGTGTAATTCGCGATGTGCAGGAAGAAACCTATGATGAGGCTGTAGAAAATCAAATTGTTGAAGTTCAGGCAAAATCGAAAATAAAAACTTTTGACGACTTGATTGACTCTTGTGAGCAGTGGGATATGTAATTTTCCGAATTTACTCTATTTACACATTCATCATCAAAATAACTTTTTTATCATAAAAGATTTTTGTAGAATAAAGCTTCGGAAAAACCGGAGCTTTATTTTATTTAGCTATGATTTTTCGATTTAATATTTTTCCTTTTTAAAACCAAACTTAAAGTAATTTTTAAAATTTCAATCCATTGAAAAGAACAATAATATTCAAAACACCTTTTGCTAAGGTTTACCCTTTTTATATACAAAAAGCTGAAAAAAAAGGCCGAAAAAAAACTGAAGTTGACCAGATTATATGCTGGCTCACCGGCTATAACGAAGAAACATTGCAAAAACAATTGGATGAAACGGTGGATTTTGAAACATTTTTCGCTCAGGCCCCAATGATTCATCCCAATGTTTCGAAAATTACGGGTTTGATTTGCGGTTACAGGGTTGAAGAAATAGAAGATGAATTAATGCGAAACATCCGTTATCTTGATAAATTGATTGATGAACTCGCTAAAGGCAAAACAATGGATAAAATTTTACGAACTTGATAATTTTTTACGAAATCTGCATAAATGCACAATTATGATTTACAATAACTCTGATGTTCGGCGGCAAGACCGCTTACTCGATAAAAATTCAGCGCTTGCAATTCTTAAATCGGGTGAATACGGTATTTTATCAATGATTGATGAAACAGGCAGTGTTTATGGAGTGCCCCTGAATTATGTGTGGGATGGCGAAAATTGCATTTACGTGCATTGTGCTACTGAAGGGCGTAAACTTCGCAGTATTGATAAAAACCCTGCTGTATCATTTTGCGTAGTAGGTAAAACCAACGTAATTTCTGCAAAATTTACCACCGAATACGAAAGTATAATACTTGAATGTACTTCAAAAAGGAGGCTTGAACCTGAAATACGAATGAAAGCGCTTTTGTTATTGATTGATAAATACTCGCCCGGATTTCAATCATCTGGGAAAAAAAGCGCTGAAAACGCGTTTAAAATAACTGAAGTTATTCGGTTGCAAATAGTAAAATGGTCAGGCTAAAGAAAAACTTCGGGTTATGAATAGTTCTGGAAGATATATTTCTTAAAAAAATACATTTAAAACTTTAACTATAAACTATTTGTTGGCAGTTCGGCTTTTTAGAATTAATTTTGTGGCAGTTTTTTAATTTTTGTTTGAATTTGATGATAAATAAAGAAGAAATAGATTTTGCAGCACAAATAATTCGCAATGGTGGTTTGGTAGCGTTTCCTACTGAAACTGTGTATGGGTTGGGAGCAAATGCTTTAAACCCTGCGGCAGTAGCCAAAATTTTCGAAATAAAAGAACGCCCTTCTTTCGATCCACTTATAATTCATATTGCTGATAGTGATATAATTAAAGAGCTCACTGAAAACACCGACCAAAGAGTTTTTACTCTTGCTGAAAAATTCTGGCCGGGACCACTTACCATAGTTTTGCCAAAAAGTAAAAAAGTACCCGATATTGTAACTTCAGGTCTATATACAGTAGGAATAAGAATGCCCGATAATGAGATTGCCTTAGAATTGATCAAAGCCTCAGGCTGCCCTATTGCTGCACCAAGTGCAAATAAATTCGGACGCATTAGTCCCACACGTGCAGAACACATTAAAAAACAACTTTTTGGAGTAGATTATATATTGGATGGAGGCGCTACTACAGTGGGAATTGAATCGACAGTAATAACGCTTCATGACGATGGATTCGCAATATTGCGTCAGGGTATTATTACCCGCTATGATATCGAACAAGTAATTCCCTATTCAAAGCAAAAAATAACCAGGCATGAAAAAATTTCGTCTCCGGGAATTATAAAATCGCATTACAGTCCCGAAAAACCTTTATATATTTTAGGTGAATATAATAAAATACCCAATACCGAAAATGCAGCTTTCCTGTCATTTGGAAGTCTTCCGGTAACTACGTTTAAACGTGTGGAATATCTTTCTGAAAACGGTAATCTGAATGAAGCTGCTGTTAATCTGTTCCAGAAACTGCACTTCCTCGAAGACATTGATGTTGACTTCATAGTTGCTGAAGCTGTACCTGAAACTGGTATTGGCGTAGCTATTATGGACAGACTTCGTAAAGCAGCTTTTAAATATAAATAATATTTTTCCCCGATGAAACCAGCTATTTTTCTCGATAGAGATGGTACAATTATTAAAGATAAAGGATATTTAGGACACATTGGGAAGGTTGAATTTTATCCTTTTACTTTCGAATGTTTGCAAAAATTTCAGGAAAAATACCTCTTTTTATTATTACTAATCAGTCGGGCATAGCTAATGGTATTGTTACACTCGAACAAGTTAATACAGTCAACTCATTTATAGTATCTGAATTAAAAAATGCCGGAATAAAAATCTCTGCTGTTTATAGTTGTCCTCATTATCGGGATGATAATTGGTCAACCCTTAAAAAGCATATAAGCTAAAGATTATCAATAAAATATATCAAAAAA
>CAZDSY010000088.1:4728-13374 GCA_964508285.1 uncultured Paludibacter sp. | reverse complement strand
AACAGTATTCAGTAGAATTTTCAGAATGATTGTTTTTATATCAATCAACGAAAATGCTTCAAGTAAAAATAAAGTGGTGTGATGAATAAATACTAATACAAAAACATATTTAATATAAGCTGCTACACCAAAAGTAAAAAAAGATGGTGTAGGGTTGCTTCCTTCTTCTATGGACGTGAATAAGCGGATAGTTCCATACCTTAAATAAGCAATCAATACTGTGGCAAATGCATGCATGCCGGGTGTATTGGTAAACATATCGATGATTAAACCTAACAAAAAACCAAGAAGTATAATTAGATGCCGGTTAACTTGCACCGGAAGGGATATTATAAAAAGTATGTATATATACGGATTAATATAACCAAGGAATTGTATATTATTAAGTACAAGTACCTGAATGGTAACAAGTAATACAAACCGGATAATATTTTGTATAAATACAATCATTTTTCTTTATTCAACAACTTTTTCTTCTAGATTTTTTTGTTCGTTGTAATTTTTATAGTTCATTACTTTTACATGCGAAAGCGTACGGAAGTTTACAGCTAATCGTATTTTTATAGTATAGTAAATATCACTTTTCTTTATATTAAAATCCTCAACAGTTCCAACAGGAATACCTGCCGGAAAGGTACTTGAAAAACCACTGGAAACAAGAGAATCACCAAGTGAGAATTCAACATGACGGGCAATATCGTTCAGGTTAGCGTACCGATAATCTTTTCCTTGCCAAACCAATGTGCCAGTATAATTGTTACGTGTAAATTTACAATTAATTTGTATTTTTGGATTTAGAATAGGGATAACTACAGAAAACTTGTCTGATACTGATTGTACAATTCCTACAACTCCTTCATCACTAACCACTCCCATATCGGGCTTAATACCATCCCTTTTTCCTTTGTTAAGCGTTATAGAGTTTTGCAGTCTGTTAGTTGAAATATTTATAACTTTTGCAGATATGAAATCATACTCCATTTCCGGAGGAATTCTGAATTTTACAGAATCATTCTGAATACCTCCGGTAAGCGTTGATAACTGATTCTGCAAGTTTATTACCTGATTTTTTAGTGCCGTATTTTCTTCTGACAGATTTTCGTTGGCAGCCCGAAGTTTAAAAAATTCCACTACTGAATTGCTGGCTTTATACATTCCGGCGACAACTGAGTTTCCCGAAGATAAAAATACGCTTTTCTGATAACCCTGGGATGACACAATAAGTGCAAATGACTGTATTTCAAATAAAAGAAAAACTATCAAGACACTGTGTTTTATCAGAAAATTAAACAGAGTTCGCATTTGTGCAATCAGTAATAAAACTTGGGATATAATTCAAAAAAATTGCTGATTAAAATAAAATCCGGTAAGAACAAGACAAACGGAAGCCTTCTCCTTATCGGATTTATATATTTTTTGAAAAATAATTTAGCGGATAAGGAATCCGAACTTATCTACATTTTTTAGAGCAATGCCTGTTCCACGTGCCACTGCATGCAATGGATCTTCAGCAATATAAAAAGGAATGTTGATTTTGTCGGTAAGACGTTTGTCAAGACCACGCAACAGCGCGCCACCACCTGCAAGATATATTCCACGCTGTACAATATCAGCGTACAATTCAGGTGGAGTTTGTTCCAAAGCACTTAATATTGCGGCTTCAATTTTCGAAATTGATTTTTCAAGACAGTGAGCAATTTCCTGATATGAAACAGGTACCTGCATTGGCAATGCGGTCATTCGGTTCGGCCCGTGTACAATGTAATCATCGGGAGCATCTTCTAAATCGGTGAGTGCTGCGCCAACATTAATTTTAATCAGTTCTGCTGTACGTTCACCCACTTTTATATTATGCATACGCCCCATGTATTCTACAATATCCAAAGTGAGGTCGTCGCCGGCAATGCGGATAGATTTGTTTGATACAATGCCACCAAGAGAAATTACGGCGATTTCGGTAGTTCCTCCACCAATATCTACAATCATACAACCAGTTGGAGCTTCTACATCGATACCAATTCCGATAGCGGCAGCCATTGGTTCGTAAATCATGTAAACTTCGCGTCCGCCCGCATGCTCCGAAGAGTCGCGTACAGCACGAATTTCAACTTCAGTACTACCTGAAGGAATGCAAACCACCATTTTTAGAGAAGGAGTAAAAAAGCGGCTTTTAGAAGGAATCATTTTTATCATTCCCCTGATCATAAGTTCGGCAGCGTAGAAGTCGGCAATTACACCATCGCGCAATGGTCTAACCGTGCGAATTCCCTCGTTTTCCTTGCCCTGCATCTGACGGGCTTTTTCGCCAATGGCAATCAGTTTGTCGGTGCGTTTGTCGAGCGCAACCACCGAAGGTTCGTCAACAACAATTTTATCGTTATGAATGATTATGGTATTTGCCGTACCTAAATCAATTGCAATTTCCTGTGTAAATGAAAATAAACCCATGTATGTTAATTATTTCGTGTTATTTATGAACAGGGAATAAAGATTAAAGAATATAGAATTTATGTGAGAACTTTAATAAAAGGGTCTAGTATCTTTTGTTCTTGTTCTTTAATCTTTGTTCTATTTAATGTTTAAAATGTCTGTAACCTGTCATTACCATTGCCATGCCTTTTTCGTTGCATGTGTTTATCGATTCCTGATCCTTAACTGAACCTCCCGGTTGAATAACTGCAGTAATTCCAGCCTCAGAAGCAATCTGTACACAATCAGGGAAAGGGAAAAACGCATCCGAAGCCATTACTGCACCTTCAAGATTGAAGTTGAACGAACGTGCTTTTTCAATTGCCTGCTCAAGCGCATCAACTCTTGATGTTTGTCCTACGCCGCTCGCACACATTTGTTTGTTTTTTGCCAGTACAATTGCGTTCGATTTAGTGTGTTTCACAATTTTGTTGGCAAAAAGCATATCTTCAATTTCCTGTTCAGTTGGTGCTTTTTCAGTAACTAGTTTCAGGTCATCTTCAGTTTCAGTGTGCAAATCTCTGTCCTGAACTAAAACACCGTTGAGTAATGAGCGATATTGAACTTTTTCAGGTCTTACATTTTTGAGAATCAGAATAATTCTGTTTTTCTTCTGACTGAGAATTTCAAGCGCATCGAGGTCGTAATCGGGAGCAATAACCACTTCAAAGAAAATTTTATTCATTTCAAAAGCAGTTTCCTTGTCGATTATAGCGTTGGTAATCAGCACTCCACCAAAAGCAGAAACCGGATCACCGGCTAAAGCATCTGTCCATGCATCCACAAGTTTTGGGCGCGATGCAATGCCACATGCGTTGTTATGTTTTAGTATGGCAAATGTTATATCTTCGAAGTCGTTTATCAGATTGATAGCAGCATCGATGTCAAGCAAATTGTTATAAGAAATTTCTTTTCCCTGAAGCTGTTCAAACATGTCGTCGAAATTGCCATAAAAAGTTCCCCGTTGATGAGGGTTTTCGCCATATCGGAGTGCTTTAGCATTGTTTCGGCTCACTCTGAATGCCGAGCCTGCTTCGCCATCGAAATAATTAAAAATTGCAGTATCGTAGTGTGATGAAACAGCAAATGCTTCGCGGGCAAACCAACGGCGTTCTTCTATGCTCGTACTTGCGCCGTGTTCTGATATTATGTTTAACAGTGGCTCGTACTGTTCCTGTGACGCTACAATTACTACATCGTTGTAGTTTTTTGCCGCGGCACGTATCAAAGAAATTCCACCGATGTCAATTTTTTCTATAATGTTAGTTTCTTCGGCGCCGGCTGCAACGGTGGCTTCGAAAGGATATAAATCAACTATTATTAAATCGATTTCCGGAATGGCATATTCAAGCAGTTGCGCTTTGTCTTTTTCGTTGTCGCGGCGCGAGAGAATTCCGCCGAAAACCTTGGGATGCAGTGTTTTCACTCTACCTCCAAGGATTGAAGGGTAACCGGTTAAATCTTCGACGGAAGCACAAGGAATTTGGAGTGATTCGATAAAAGATTTCGTGCCTCCGGTTGAAATAAATTCAACACCTTCAGCATAAAGTTTTAGCAGTATCTCATCGAGATTATTTTTATGATATACAGATACTAATGCTTTTTTAATGTGCTTCCTTTCCATTTTCTTCCCATTTTTAATATGGGTTGCAAAGCTACAAAAAAACATTGAGTTATTCAATAATTTTTTTTCATTTTTAATTTGAATTTCAGTGTTTTTGTATCAATATTCTATCATTTATCATGGTTGAAATTATTAAAATTCCATTGTTTTTCATTTCGATTTTTCAACATCAAAAATTTTTTCAAGAATTTCTGAAATATTTTCTGTTGGCAATGCGCAAGCTTTATCTTTACAAAAGTAAATAAGATTTTTCCCTTCAAATATTCTGTTTTTAAGCAGGTTAATGTTTTCAGAAAAGCCTCCGGCAACAATGGAATCAGGAAGATAAAATCGTAATATCTCTTCAGCAGTTTGCAAAGCCTCATTACCTGCAAATACTAATTCTACTTCAGGGTGGGTTAGTTTGCCCAGCAATTGTGCCCAGTTAGCGTAATATGCACCGTGTTCTGTAGTTTCTGCAATTACGTTACTGAGCATTTTTTTAGCAATATCAGTAAATTTAATTTCTCCGGTAAACAAACCAAGCGAGTAAAAAACATTTGCTGCTACTGATGCCGATGCTGGAATAACGTTGTCGGAATAATCAGTTTTTCTGGCAAATAAACTTTCCGCATTATCGGGAGTGTAAAAGTAGATATCATGTTCAGTATCTGAAAAGTGAGCAAGTATATATTCTGCAATTTTAACGGCTGAATTCAACCAGTCAATATCGAAAGTAATTTGGTATAATGCAATAAACGCTTGCGCCGTAAAGGCATAATCATCAAGAAATGCACTGACAGAAACCTTCCCATCTTTATACACGCGAAAAAAACGTCCATCGGGTTGTATCAAATTTTCTTTAATGAATTTTGCAGTACGAATCGCGTTGTTTCTGTAATCAGGATTACTTAATGCACGGTATGCATCAGCATAGGCCGAAATCATTAATGCATTCCACGAGCAAAGAATTTTGTCATCGGTTGCGGGGTGCACACGTTTTTGACGTGCCTCAAACAAGCTGATGCGCGCTCGAAGTAAAATATTTTCAAACTCTTTAGTCGTAAGATTGTTTTCGGAGGCAAACTCTTCGGACATTTGAGTGGAATGGAAAATATTTTTCCCGTTTTCCCAATTGCCATTTTCTGTAATATCCCAGTATTTGCACAAAAGTTTTGCATCGTCGTGATTAAGAATGGCTTCGACTTCTTTTTTCGTGAACACATAAAATTTTCCTTCTTCGTGTTCACTGTCGGCATCGAGTGAAGAGTAAAAACCGCCGGATGGGTCAAGCAATTCACGCTCCGTAAAAGCAATTGTTTTATCTACGATTTCTTTGTATAATGATTTTTTTGTTAACTGATATACTTTGGCGTATAAGCTGATTAATTGAGCATTATCATACAGCATTTTTTCGAAATGTGGAACTAACCAGTAAGAATCAGTCGAATAGCGAGCAAAACCACCGCCAATCTGGTCGAAAATTCCTCCGCATGCCATTGCATCGAGCGAGACAGTTACCGCTTCAAGCGCCTTTTCATTTTTTGTAAAATAATAATATTGCAGAAAAAACTCCAACCCAACGGGCAACATAAATTTTGGTGCTTTGCGGTAACCTCCCAATTCAAAATCAATAGTACGAATATGATTTTCGAACGCTATGTGATAATCAGTTTCTGAAATTGTTTCCTCCGAATTATTTTTATCAAAAGGTAAAGTGTTTATACCTTTCGATATGGATTCGGCAGCTTTCAGTACTCGTTCAAAATCATTATAGTAAACTTCTACAAGCTGTTGTAAAACATCAAGCCATTGATGCGGCGGGAAATACGTTGCTGCATAAAATGGTCGTCCATCCGGTAAAGCGATAGCGTTCAATGGCCAGCCGCCACGTCCCGAAACAATTTGAGCAGCCTCCATATAAATCTGATCGATATCAGGGCGTTCTTCCCTGTCAATTTTAATGCACACAAATTGTTCGTTCATGTACGAGGCTATCGTTTCATCTTCGAACGATTCATGCGCCATTACATGACACCAATGGCAAGCCGCATAGCCAATGCTGATTATTAGCGGCTTGTTCTCTTTTCTCGCCTTTTGTAAAGCTTCGTTCCCCCATTCGTACCAATCTACCGGGTTTTCGGAATGTTGTTGCAAATAAAGGCTGCTTGCCTGAGCTAAATTATTTTTTCTTTTCATGTTGGATTGAACAATCCGAACGCTTTCAAGGTTCATTAGGTAAAAAAAAAGAGTTTCGAAAACAATCGAAACTCTTTTCAGTTAAATTCATATAATTAATTTAACTTTCGCACTTATAATGTCCTTTATTTCAGTTATTTTCAAAAATGAGATGAATTTTATGCCTGTACTGAATTGTTCCCCAATCAGAATCATTTTTCCTTTTTCTTTCTCCTTTGGAGAATGTACCCGAAGGGGGATAGAAGTTCAAAGAGGTGTTCGGGGAAAGGTTAAAGGCTAAAAATTTAATAAAAGTTATTTTTGTATAACCATGTGATAATCAAATTATATTTTTTTAAATCATAAGAATATCAAGAAAATAGAAATTTGCGAAAGATGAGTAAATTAAATTTATTATTACGCGCCATATCGGTTGCCATTTTATTTGTATGATAAAAATGGGAGAATCGCGTTACAATGCTTTTGGTAAAAACTTGACTGCCAAAGAAGCAGTTGATTTACTTCGCCGCAAGAAGATGACTAAACGCTCAAAACTGCTTGGGTATTATTACACCGAAACAATCGTTCATTTCAAAGGCATACAGGTAAAACTATACTTTTGTAAAGCCTCCAAAAAGGCAATTGGAACGGCATAATGACAACTAATAAGGAATTGACTTTCGATCAAGCCTACAAAATCTACTCAAACCGCTGTTCGGTAGAAGTTTTTTTCAAAGAAAGCAAGCAACACCTCGGCTTAGTGAAATGCCAGGCGCAAGACTTTGATGCTCAAATTGCAGCTACAACGCTTTGTATGATGCAATACAATCTGCTTTCGGTTGTAAAACGCTTCAATGATTATGAAACGCTTGTCGAACTATTTAGAGCCTGGCAGAAAAATGCACTAAAACTTACCATATCTGATAAAATATGGCAGATTATCATTGAAATAGCCGCCGAATTGTCCGAAATTTTCGACATAGATACCGAAATGTTAATAGAAAAATTATTCGATGAAAATGAAAAGCTTACAAAATACTTAAATTTTAAAAACCTACCGCAAGCGGGTAAAATTGAGCTTGCAAAAGTTGAATAATATATTTCTTCATTAAATGTGGTGCATAAATTATTTAAATTTTGAAAATCAAAACAACGTAAAGTTTAAAAAATTCATTACATTTGTTGTTCAAAATATAATTCTAACATAAAATACAAAAAGATATGAAATTCATTGTATCGAGCACCGAGTTGCTGAACCATTTGCAGGCTATAAGTCGTGTGATTAACAGTAAAAATTCACTGCCAATACTTGATAATTTTCTTTTCGACCTCAAGGGAACACATTTAACAATGACTGCTTCCGATATCGAAACTACACTGATAACATCAATGGAAGTTGACAGTGCAGAAGGTGAAGGTAAAGTGGCAATAGCATCAAAATTATTACTTGATACATTACGAGAATTTTCTGAACAGCCATTGACTTTTACCATTGATGACAGCAATTTATCCATGGTAATAACTTCTGCAAACGGCACCTATAATTTCATTGGGCAAAATGGTGATGAATACCCACGTTTACCGCTACTTGCCGACGAATCTCGCGTTCTGAATATGCAGGTTTCATTACTTGCTGCCGGTATTAACAAATCGCTGTTTTGTACGGCTGATGATGAACTTCGCCCCGTAATGAATGGAATTTATTTCGATATAATGCACGATGGAATAACACTTGTAGCAACCGATGCGCACAAATTGGTACGTTTCCGTACAAAATACAATTCTGCAACGCTTACCGAAGAAGAAGAAAAAGTGAGTTTTATTTTGCCCAAAAAACCAGCAAATATGCTAAAAAATATTTTACCGAAAGAAACCGGTAATGTAGAAGTACGTTTCGATTCAAAAAATGCATATTTTGGTCTTTCAAATTATACAATGATTTGTCGCCAGGTAGAAGGAAAATTTCCGAATTACAATGGAGTGATTCCCAAAACCAATTTGTATAAGATAATTGTCGACCGTCTTACTTTGATGAATGCCCTGAAACGCGTTTCAGTGTTTTCTAATCAGGCAAGCAATCTGGTAAAACTTGAGTTTAACGATAATAAGATTAATATTTCGGCACAGGACATTGATTTTTCAATTTCAGCTGAAGAAACTATAAGTTGCCAATTCGAAGGTGATCCAATTAAAATTGGATTCAAATCATCTTTTCTTGTTGAAATATTAAATAATATCAGTTCAAGCGATGTAATTATTGAACTTACCGATCCATCACGTGCAGGCTTAATTTTGCCCTTTGAAAACGAAGAAGGAGAAGATATATTAATGCTGCTGATGCCGATGCTTTTAAATGATTGATTAAGAGCAAAGAAAAAAGAATAAAGAGCAAAGAA
>CAZDSY010000088.1:0-4628 GCA_964508285.1 uncultured Paludibacter sp. | reverse complement strand
AAAATAACAGCAAAGAACAAGGATTTTTAAAATCTTTGTTCTTTGTTCTTTAATCTTCAATCCCATAAAAATAATGAAACTGAATTTAAAAAATCCACTTGTTTTTTTCGATCTGGAAACAACAGGAACAAATATCACAACTGACCGCATTGTTGAAATTTCATATCATAAAGTATGGCCAAACGGACGTGAGGAAACAAAAACAATTCGTGTTAATCCTGGAATACCTATTCCAAAATCCGCATCGGATGTGCATGGCATAACCGATGCCGATGTTGCGGACTGTCCTCCATTTAAAGCTGTAGCAAAAGAAATTGCGCGTGACATTGAAGGCTGTGATTTGGCTGGTTACAATTCGAACCGGTTTGATATTCCGCTGCTTGCGGAGGAATTATTGCGTGCCGATGTTGATATGGATTTAATGAAAAGAAAATTTGTGGATGTACAGGTTATTTTTCACAAAATGGAAGCACGCACACTTTCAGCCGCATATAAATTTTACTGCGAAAAAGATTTGGTTGGAGCTCATGGAGCCGAAGCAGATACACTGGCAACTTATGAAGTATTACAAGCACAACTCGATCGTTATCCTGAACTAAAAAATGATATCGATTTTCTTTCGAAATTTACCACACAAAACAATAATGTTGATTTTGCGGGACGAATGATTTATAATGATAAAGGGGAGGAAATAATAAATTTCGGAAAACATAAAGGGAAAAAAGTAGAAGATGTGCTGAAAGAAGATGTTGGTTATTACGGGTGGATAATGAACAGCGATTTTTCGCTTCACACAAAAAAAGTACTAATGAATATAAAACTACGATCGTTTAATAAGTAATCTGGCACAATCATTGTAGCTTCTTTTAGTTACAGAAATAACTTTTCGGGCATAATGAAACTGGGAACAATATTTACGGTATTATTCTTTGTTCTGGCTGTACAATCATATAGTCAGGATAACACCACAACAACACCCGAATATGAAGCTACCCGTCAAACAGAGAAAATACAACAAGAACTGAATTTATCAGCAGAGCAGGTTAAACTAATTTATGAAATCAATCTGAAGTATGCACGCGCAAGACAAAACTCAACGAGTAGAAGTGAAGCAATGCAGCGTATCAAAAACAAAGATGCTGATCTTGAAAGAGTATTAAATGCTGATCAAATTAACAAACTTCGCACGAAACGTTACGAGAGATCGGTTTACCAACCTGCACAATCGGATAATTTCAGAAGTTCCGAACCGGTACAACGGATTAAAGCGCCTGTTCGTCGATCCACAACAGAAATGCAGACAAGAGAAACTCAACAAAGACGTACTGATGAGGGACAACATGGTATTCAACGAAGAGTTCAAACACCGTTCAATTCATCAGGACAATCCAGAACTACTGATAACGAACATTCAATGCAATCGTCAGGCCACACACCACAAATGACACTGCCTCGAAGAGATGTTGAAACACAGCCAACACAACCTATCCAACGTCGCGAACAACCTACGCAAAACAAACCGACACCTACCGAAACGCGCAGGAGATAAAGAATAATCATGGGACAGGATTATTTCAGCTTTAAAAAGTTTACCGTCTTTCATAATCAGTGTGCTATGAAAGTTGGTATTGATGGTGTAATGCTTGGTGCATGGGCAAATGTATCCAATGTTAATTCTGTACTCGATGTTGGCACGGGAAGCGGATTAATTTCACTGATGATTGCCCAGCGCTGTGATGCGAATATTCATGCAATAGATATTGATAAAGGTGCTGTGCTTCAGTCAACTTTTAATTTTAAAGAATCTGTTTGGGCAAACAGATTGAATGTTGAACAGATTACTTTAAAAGATTTTTCAGAAATTTCAAATCGAAAATTTGATTTGATCGTAAGTAATCCGCCATTTTTTGTGAATTCGCTCAATGCTCCCGATATAAAACGCAACAATGCACGGCATACAATAACGCTGACGCACGAAGAGCTCGTAATTTATTCTGGAAAGTTATTAAACAAAACAGGAAGAATATGTTTAATTCTTCCTGTTGTTGAAGGTTATAAAAGTATTGATTTTGCAAAAACAATTGATTTACATTGCAATAAACTGGTTAAAGTACATCCTAAGCCCAATGCACAACCGAAACGATTGCTGATTGAATTATCATTTGAGGATAAACCGTATCAAGAAACTGAACTTACGATCGAATCCGAAACCAGACATATATACAGCCCGGAGTTTAGCGTTCTTGTCCGCGATTTCTATCTAAAACTATAATTGGAGACTGAATTTCAAGTTTTAGAGTAAAGCTTCAATTTTCGAAGCAAAAACAGATTTTTGAGCTGCACCTATTTGTTTGTCAACCAATTCGCCATCTTTGAAAAACAATACTGTAGGAATATTGCGGATTCCATATTGCATTGGTGTATCCGAATTTTCGTCCACATTAAGTTTTCCAATTATAACTTTACCTTCGTACTCGTGGGCAAGTTCTTCAATAACCGGACCAACCATGCGGCAGGGTCCGCACCATTCTGCCCAAAAGTCCACTACAACAGGTTTACCGCTTTTTATTGCGTCCTGAATGTTTTCGTCTGTAAATTCTAGTGCCATATTTTAAATTTTTTACGTGTGAATAATTTATGTTGATTTTTTATAAACTGATTTTTTAAACGCAAATACACATAAAAAGTTCAGGGTTTTTAATTCAAATTTTCTGATGAATATGCTTTAACGGTCAATTTTTCTACCAAAACTCTCACAGTCCTTTAATGATTTCTTTCATTATCAGCGTCATAAGAGGTTGTACCGCGTTTCCAATTTGCTGTACTTCTTCGTGTGTAACTTCTACAATTTTCCCCGGAACGCCAAGGTCAGTAATAATAGATATCCCAAAGCAGCGCATACCGGCATGGTTTGCAACTATTACTTCGGGTACAGTACTCATACCCACTGCATCGCCTCCAATTATCCGAAAATACCGATATTCGGCGGGAGTCTCGAATGTAGGACCGGTTGTTCCAACATACACTCCCTCTACAACTTTAATCCCGTTAGTGTCGGCAATCTTTTTTGCTTTTTCAATCAATTCTTTTGAATATGCTTCACTCATGTCTGGAAATCTTGTGCCCAATTCGTTAAAGTTTTTACCACGTAATGGATGTTCGGGAAAAAGATTAATATGATCGGTAATTATCATCAAATCGCCGATTTCGAAATCGGGATTCATTCCACCCGAAGCATTTGATACAAGTAAATTCTCGATCCCGAGCGCTTTCATTACTCTTACAGGAAAAGTTACGGTTTTCATATCGTAGCCTTCGTAATAATGAAACCTTCCCTGCATTGCAAGTACATTAATACCACCCAATTTACCTGCTATTAGTTTTCCGCTATGACCTTCAACTGTCGAAACCGGAAAGTTCGGAATTGTTTCGTATGGAATTTCAATCGTATCAGTCAGTTGAGTTACAAGGTTTCCTAGTCCCGTGCCGAGAATGATACCGGTTTTTATTTCACGATTTATTTTCGATGTGAGAAAATCAGCTGTTTCTTTTATTTTTTCCAACATGGTCCGTAATAGTTTTAATGAATAAATCTTCGTTATTATCAAGTATTTTTACACTTATCGCAATGTAAAAAAAGTATTGTTTTATATCATTTGATAAAAATTTGTTGTCTTCTAATCTAATTGCATCTTTTTCGGTTGTAATAATAATTTTGTGATCGTTTTTTATATTTCCGAATATTTTTTCGATTTTTCTTACATCGTTGCGTGTGAAATCATGATGATCAGGAAAAGATAAAGTAACAGTATCGTCGCATAATTTACGTGTTTTGTCCCAAAACTCTTTGGTTGATGCAATTCCTGTGAGTATTAGCCCTGTGTATTTTCTGTTTTTTAAATCTTTGAAATCTAATTTTTTTTTGTTTCCATCGTTAAAAACGGGGATTAAATCGGAATATTCATATCCTGAAAAAAAAATCTTTTGATTTTGAAATGGATTTATTTTAATTCGGATAGCATTGATCTCGTCTTTCCCAATGTTTACAGGACATTTTGTTACAATTATTATGTCTGCACGTTTATAATTTTTTCGTCTTTCTCTTAAAAATCCTGCAGGTAATAAATAATCCGTGGTGAATAGTTTTCCGTAGCTTGTAAGTAATATTGACAAGCTTGGTTTTACCTGCCTATGTTGAAAAGCATCATCGAGAATAACGACGTTCGTTTCCGGATATTTTTCAAGAATTTTTTTTATACCATAAGTTCTTTTTTCAGCAACAGCCACATTTACATTTGAAAATTTACGTGCTATTTGTAAGGGTTCATCACCTACATCAGTAAAGTTATAGCGCTCATTCACTTCTAAAAAGCCGGTTGTAGTTCGTTTATATCCACGGCTTAAAACAGCACAGTTGTATGAATTATTTAATACATTTAAAATAAATTCAGTTAGAGGAGTTTTCCCTGTTCCGCCTGCAGCTAAGTTGCCAATTGAAATTACCGGAATCGGAAATTTTACCGATTTAAAAAAATTATGATCAAATAAATAATTTCTGATTTCAGTAACTAATCCATACAATGCCGACAATGGCATCGAAAAAAGGAAGTGTACTTTAAAATTTGTCA
>CAZDSY010000087.1:0-13573 GCA_964508285.1 uncultured Paludibacter sp. | reverse complement strand
CACCTCCTATCCATCCTGCTTTGGTATCGTAACCTCCGTAAGCATAAAATCCGGCAATAGAGGCATTGGCAGTAAATGTCCAGTTGCCATTTTTAAAACCATAATTAACGCCTACACCTATACTTAGCCCCGAAGGCAGGCCTACTCCTGCGCTTACACCCACACTTAAACCGCCATAATAGCTCCAGCTAACAGATGGTAATGCATAAAATAAATTACCACTTGGGTCGGTATATTTCAAAGGGTTATTCAGTACATATGAATATCGGTTGTAGTTTAACCAATCGCCTGGTGCTTGTACATAAGGGTCGGGCGAAAAGAACATTGCCGTTAGCGGGTCATAAACTCGTCCGTTCATGTTGATAATTCCAAACGCATCATGATGTTCATGTCCGGTATAACCTCTGTTTGTTATCCAATTCGAACGGCTATCCGTTTGTGTCCAATTAATAGGATTTCGCCTTGCGCCCCAAGGGTCGTAAGCATAGCGTTGCACTACATTGCCATTTTCGGATGTTAATGCTATCAAAGAACCCTGGTTGTCGGTATAGGCATAATAAAGGGTATCAACACCGTTATTGTTAACCAAAATTGCACCGCCGCTAAGATAATGAATTTTTTTTGAATTGCCATTTGTAATTTCTTCTTCGTAATTGCCAAAGTAATACCGTGTAACTACATTTGTACCATTTGTAAAAACAGTTTTTCGTCGTTGGTTGTCCACTCCAGCTCGACGAATTTATTACTTATTTCACCTTATTTTCAAAAGCTAAAATCATGTTGTTAATTTTTTTGATTTCTTCATCAGAAATAGTTTTATTTTCCATTAACGTTGGAAACAAATCAATCACTGTATCATATTCTATATGATTCTTGATTTTGCCTCTTTTAATTATTTTTTCAAGTGGATTGATTCTTTTTATTGGTAAGTTATTGGAATTAACTTTTTCCCAAAAATAATCTACAGCAGAATCATTGGCTTCTTGAAAATAAGTTAGAACAACGTATTGTACATAGTTTAATGTCCTTATGTTTTTAAATTCAGGTAATGGATTAATTATTTCATTTTTATAATCCAAAAAAACATCTACTGACTGCTTAATATCTTTAGGATTATAATCACTTGGAGGGGCATTAACAAAACTTTCAATCGCTATATCTATAATTTTTACGACCAGTTCAGCTTCAGTTTCATAAACTTTTTTGCTCATTCTTAAATTAGTTCAGTTTTAATATTTTAATTTCAAATCAATAATTATGTGTTTGCATTCATATTCTAATAATTCAAAAAATTATTAAGGAATTTCCATTTATCAATATTAGTAGGACTAATTCCATTAATACTATTGCCAGAAATTCCAAGCTTCCTGTAATACTCAATTTGTACTTGTTCCGCACCTCGTATTTACCAATAAGCAGGATCAGACCATCTTGAAAAATATCCACCTGGTACAGTTCCTGTTTTACTTTTAACATAAGAAAAGCAGATGAAACCACCAGCTTTTCTTATAGTTATAAAAAATCTTGTTTTTGATTTTCAGTATGTTATTCTTAAATCAACACTTCTGAAGCATTACCCATTTCCCATTTTCGTGTGATAAAGTACAAAATCTTTTATAGTTTCAGAATTAAAATATGGTATTATATTACAGTTACCAAAAACTAATCTTTCAAGATTAATTTTTTGATTTGCAATCACAATAGAATTAATTTTTTTACAATTAATAAAGAGTGCTTTTTTAAGGTTTTGCAAATCAAATAAATTATGAATATCATTAAGTGATTTTCCTCGATTGATTTCAATACTTTCTAAATTTTGGAAATGCTGAATACCATCTAAACTTAAAATATTAGTATGCAAAATTTGCAACATTTTGGTTTTTTTTGCAAAAGATATTGTTTGGATGTCTTTAAATTGTTTTTCATTTAAGTGCCATATTATTGTTTCTTCAAGATTTTCAAATGAATTTGATATTTTGCCTTTAAAGGTTTGATACGACAATATATTAATAAATTTCAAATTTTTATGTTGAGATGCATCTAAATTCATCTTTACATTTTCTCCAATAACCAACGTATTAATATTTTCAGGGATCACGTTGTCAGGTAAAATTGATTCTGCAATACTTAACGTAGAGATATCGGTAGATAAAATCTTACAAAGTTCAGATATTTGAACATAATTACTTTCTGTGAAGTTATCAATACTAACAATAACTGACTTTTTTTTAAATATGGAATCTAAATCAACTTCATCCATACTCCATATTGTACCTGAAATTCGGTCTAATTCCATCCACCAGTTTATTCTGTTGGTGTAAATGAATGCTCCATTTTTTTTTACTAAATATAATTTAAAATCCATCTTGTAAATAATATTTATAACCAGGTGATTGAATTTTGTTATAATTAATTGGGTTAGCATAACCTTGTGGATATAAACCAGGAATTCTGTCTGTTTGCATCCTCCGATATTCTGCTTTAAATGCTTCTCTTTCAGTAATTGAAGGTGTCCAGTCGTATTTAATAGGAAAAGCACCTTCGTATCCATATAAAAACATTTTTTCTGCTGCAGAAGTATACATACGGCTTAATGTACCTTTACCATGGTATTTGTGTCCATTTTTGAAATATATCGTATAAGAACCTTGAAATAATTTTTCTTCTGCTGCTTTTTCAGCTAAAGCAATTCTTCTAGCATCTTCATTTTCTCTTTTACATTCATCGATATCTCCGGTAGCTATAAATAAATTTGCTACGAAAATTAAAGCTGCAGGTGGACCTAAAGCTTTAATGTTAATTGACTTTGGTATATATTCAAACGGTATATCCAATGTAATTGCACCAAGTACTGAAGTAATTACAGAACTTGTTCCCGTAAACTCAAAAGTGGCAGGTTTAATTTCTTGTTTATTTGGAACAAAATATTTGTAGCTACCATTATTATAGCCGGTAATACCCATTAAAAAGCTACCTAGCATAGCTCCTTGTGCAGTAACGCCTACACCGTTATTACCATAACTGCCGTATTTACCATAATTACCGTAGTTACCGTAATTGCTATAACTACCATAACTGTTAAACCCATTTTGAAACCCCGGATTAAAATTGGGGCCGGAATAAATATAACCTGAACTGTACGGACCTGTATTTGAACCATATCCCCAATTACTCCAACCGTAGTTCCAACCATTATTACCATCACCTGTATGCTCTCCGGTAATATCAGTAAACATCAACGGATTATTAGCAGCATAAACATATCTGTTGTAATCATTTGTTGCCCCGGGATTAGCTACCAACGGGTCAGCTGCCATAAATCGTCCCAATACCGGATCGTACAATCGGGCATTCATGTTAATCAATCCGAACTGATTCAGATGCTCATGACCTGTATAGCCGCGCCCAAACATGGGTGTAGGTTGTGCCGATGCTGCATACACTTGCCAGTTGCTTACATTGCGCATACGTCCCCACGCATCGTAACTGTATTCGGCTGCTAAATTACCATTTTTATCCGAAACTTGTGTAATACTTCCTAAGTAATCTCGGTGCAGGTAATAAGGTTGTGTCGCAGCACTTCCCACTTTTTCTACAATAACGGATGCCGAATAGGGCGAACCATCGAGATACAAACGCTGCGTATTCACGCTTCCATTGGTTTCCACTTCATATCGCCCTCCTCCCAATAAGTATTTGGTGCTTTGAACCGTTGTACCTTGCTGAAACTGTTCAATTACCCGGTCGTAATCATCGTTGTATGTAAACGCAGCCGTATATCCATTCCCACTTATACTTGTAGGACGGGACATTACAGTGTAGTTAATATCTAACTGATTGGTTAAACCCGAACTTGCCGGCGTGTTTATCTCGAATAATGTATATGGCTTGGCTGTGTTATTATAAATGTATGAGCCGGCATCGGTTTTAACATCAATATTCCCATTGGGTATGTAGCCCACTGTTTGCTTGTTTGTGGCCGTGCCATAGCCTTCTAAGCGGTAGAATGTGCCATAATTAAAACTTTCGGTTAATCCTCTTTTACTATCGGTACGAGAATTAAGCGTACCATTTATCGGGTTGAAATCATAACTCAGGTTTTGTATATTATTCGATGTGTTGATTTTGGTCAGCATACCGAGTGCAGTATAGGCGTGTTGTGTAGTAAGCCCGTTACCAAAACCCACCGAGGTTTCCTGCCCCAGCGAATTCACACTGTTCAGTTCCCTAAGTTTATTACCGGCTGCGTCTTCCAAACGATATAAATATCCATTGAGGTATTTATACGTTACCTGATAACCGAGTGGATTATAAGTGATACTTTTTACTTTCCCGTTTTCGTAGGCATATACCTCTTGATAGGTTTTGTCGTTTACAGTTTCGTTTAACTTCCATACACGTCCAAAAGCATCATAATCAACAGATTTAGAAGTTCCGTTTGTGCTCGAAACAGACTTCAACTGCCCGTTTTCATATATGTAAGTGCTATTAAAATCGGGGGTAGTCCTGTAAGTAGGTTGCCCATATTCATTATAGGTAGTTTCAATGGTTTTTCCACTGTTCCAAATCTGCTTAATCTTATGATTTGCATCATTATACTGGGTTTCTATAGTGCCTGCGCTTGGGTCAATCAGTTTCGTCTGGCGATGATAGGGGTCGTTATATTCAAAACTGGTTTCCACTCCCGCAGTGTTAATTTTTTCGGGTTGCCCATCAGCACGATAGGTGTATGTAACCGTACCACCTGCATCAGTCGAACTAATTACTTTACTTGTTGCATCTGTAGTTTGCGATGTCCTTATACCATCTGTTTCTACTTCGACAGTGTTCTCAGAATAGGAATAGTTGGTAATACTACCGTTAGCAGTAACAGCCTTTAACATTCGGTTGTAAGTATCGTAACTATAAGTAGATAATAAGGGCGTTTCGTTTGCCTTATATGGAGCCGAAGTACTTTTCAGATGCCCAAAATTATCGTACTCATTATCGGTATAAACCTGTGAACCATCAAAACCAACAATGGATTTACGTGTTTCACGCCCAAAAGCATCGGCATATACGGTTGTGGTTGGTTGTCCGGTAGAGGTTGTAGTTTGCTTTATGAGCCGCTTAGGTTCTGATTCCGCTGTATTCCAGCTTAAATCAGTTGAAGTAGTGAGCACATCAGTTCCGACTGTACTAACCTTACTGTTTTTTCGTAGCCAGCCATCATACCCATACGAAACTTTATTTCCTAAATAGTCGGTTACATCTTTCAATAATCGGGTATCAGGAAAATATGAAAAATTTGTAGTGAGTCCAAATGCATCAGTTTCAGTTTTTAGCGAGTATTTATCATCGTCCCAGTAAGTATATGAAGTAGTTAAATAATCATCTGTTGGGATATTGTGAACAATTTCATTACTTAGTGTCCCATAATCGGCATTATATTGATATTCTGTTTCAGTTACCATATTAGAGCCTATATATTTACGGGCATAATGCAATCGGTTATCCGTTGGATAATACTCATATTCTTCACTTTGAGTGGCAATTTTATTATCACGTTCGTTTGTAATAATCCTGCCGGTAGGCATCCCGATTATGTAAAGGTTATCAGTAACTTTGTTATTATACATAAAATCAATTGTTGATTTTATTAGCCCACTACCAAAAACTGTGGTTTCTTTACCTACGTTTCCATAGTCATCATAACCCGTATAAGTGGTTGTGGCTGAATTCCCGGTCAGTTTGTCAGTTACAGTTTTATTTGTAAGCAGCAACTTCATTTTCAAAACCTGAGGATTACTTGTCCGATTATAATTAATAAAACTATAATCAAAACTTGATTCTTCAGTATCAGATATTTGATGAGTCAATGCTCCCATCTTATAAGGGTCGTATGTTGAACTAACGGATTTATTATTAATAAAATCTGTAACAGACATTGAGGTAAAGCCAAGAAAGCCCAATCCTTGCTTATGTAAAATAGCTCCCTTATAATTGAATTTATTATTGCTTCTAAGCATTTTATTATACAAGACACTATTTTGTGTTGTCACCCAAATTGAACCTGAATAGTCATTATATGGGAAAGAGGCAAGATTGCCCGGTGTATAATAATTTCCTTTGTACAATTTATCATAGCTCGTTTTATCTGCCATCCCAAAGCTGTTTATTGCTAAGGTAATCATGTTGTCGATTTGTTTGTTTTTGTTAAACGAAACACGATTAATTTCAGAAGGAGTTAGTGAAACTAATTCTGTAAACTTTTTATCTGAGTTAATATCAAAACCAACTAATTCTCCTGAAAAATTGTATGTAAAGAATGGTTGTAATTCAAATGTATAATTATTTTGATTCAATGCATAAAATTTACCATCAACAATAAGTTCGGGAGTGTTATCGCCATCGCAATCCTGAAGGTAAATTTTAGAATCTCCATTACAATCTACTCCTGTCACATGTTTTATGTAAGGTTCATTTACCCCATTTGTATATACATAAGTCCAGTTATTGCGTGTTCCTATATTCCAATCATATTCATAATTACAGAATTTTCCGTGTATAGGACACTCTCCATTTATCAAATGAGTATCATATACATAATCATAAATGCCAGCAGCCTCGTTATAATGCCAATGGTCAACACCTCCTTCATAAATACAATGAGTATTTAACGAACCTACCCACTCTCTGTCTCCACATACTGGACATCCATTTGCACAACTACTAAAATTTCCATAAAGTGCTCCGCATTTTATACATTTTAAACAACGAACATCTACATTTGAATACTTATAATGTCTTTTAATCCTTTCCGGAGCTTTTATTATATCAATTTTCCCATCTCCGTTAAGGTCAGCAAAAAAAACCTGATTTTTATGTGTCCAAGTAGTTTCAGCAAAGAGATCACCATTATTTGCATAAAAATTCCCGGAACTCGTTTTTGACATAAAATCTTTTGTTGTTAATGCCCATTGTCCAATATTTTGAAGGGCATTATTTACATATTTATAAATATTACTTTTATCACTTTTTACATGTATTATTTCAGTTTGACCATCACCATCAATATCAATAGGGAGAATTAATTCATTATCATTTTTTAAAAATAAATTTCCCGAAAATATAGGTATTTGATTCGAATTATCCTCTAAATTTATTATTGAAACATTAGTACTAAAGAAATTCTTTTGGGGTACACAAAGTATTTCTGTAACACCCCTTCCCGAAAAGTTTCCTGAATAGAATTCTTTGGGAATAATTGTTGGAATTAGATTTTCAGAATTAAAAATCGAAAATCCTGCTTGGAAAGTGTACTGTTTTTCCCGCTCATATATTACTCCTGTTGAAGTATCGGGTTTATAAATTTTAAATTTTATTTTCTCACTGTTATTATAAAGACCCAATGAATTAATTTTTATAATCTCGTCATATCCGACTCCATCAACATTGGCTGAGAGAGCATCTAAAAAACCATTTTCGGTTGTTATAGGTATAGGAATAGATTCTGTATTATTCAGATTTTGAAAAACTTTAATAATTTCATTAGATGGATAAGTTAATGAAAATGTTTTATGATCATTTTCCATAGCATAAGTACTTAAATCAGGGAAAACCATCATTGCATCTTGTTGAATATTGTTGTCAAATTTACCCCTAACCATCTTTGTAGTTTTTAAGTCAAAGTTGGATGATGACAATGATGTTGACTGAATGGTAGTTCCAAGAGTTCCATTTTCTCCATAAAAAAACTTTAAGGGATTCAAATTTTCACTACCATTGCTACAATCAATTTGAGTTAATCGTGACACCCCTTTTTGATTAGAAATTATTCGAGAATCTAACTCTGTATAGGTTAGTTGATAGTATTTAATTAAATCGGTATTGCTATAAGACTCAATCTTTTTTAATCTTTTCCTTAAAATATGAGACCTATTCGATTTTAGTGAAAATATTTGATCATTTCTTTCTTCATATTCAAATTTTATCTTAGCAAAATGTTCAATATCTTTACATTTTCCATAATCTATTTCACGAATATAAAATGTTTCATTGTTATTATCGGAACTTAGCCCCGTTATATCATAATCGTATGAGTATTTAATTTCATTACCATTAATATCTGTTAAGCTTGATATTGGAAAAACTAAATCGTTTTTAGTAAATATCTGATCATTCACTCTATACACACCAATACTTCCGTTCGGATAAAGAACCTTAAAATAATTGATTTTATCAGTATAAACAATACCAGTTAATGATTTAGTTGTTAAAAAATAACCCATTATTTTTACATTTCCAGTTACGGTTTCATAATTGACAAAACTTTGCATTCTACTTGTTTCGATGATTCTTACACCATCAAGAGTAAAAGCATCTTGTGATGACAATTCTGGCATATCATTTTCTCCATCAAAAAACAAATTTTTATTCACCCGTTCAATACAAGAAAGTCCGTTGATACTCCATCCCATACCAACAATACCGTTCCCTTCCTGACTATTGTACGATATTGAAATGTTTGGTTGAAATCCATTCCGCCCTGGTACAATATCAATAGGTACATTATAACATTTTGCACCTGTTGGGCTTACCGTGGAAGATATTGGAATTTCACCAACTGCAAGATTGGTATTTATAGCAGTAATAGATTCAGGATTTCCATTGGGGTTAGCAGCCGATAAAAAAGTATTTAACTCCGTAGTAGATAAAGTGCTTTGAATTTTGGCATTCATTGTTTGTCCTTCCAATGCACTAACTCTATATCCCGGAAGTAACCTCACATAATCTCTTCCAATATATGTATTTGAATTGCTTTCAGGATCTTTCAATTCAAAATTCTGATATTGTGCATATAGCACTCCCACAAAACCTGCCAATAAGCAGGTTATTATATATTTTCTTTTCATAATCGTGGTTTTTATTTTTTAATTACTTTCCAACGAGAAACTTTATCACCTAAGTTAATATCCATAAGATAGGTGCCTGGAGTAAAAGAAGAAATATTTATTTCAGTCATATTCACTGTTATTATTTCTTTTTTCAGTAATGAACCATTTAATGAATATAAACTGTAATAATTATTTTGCTTCGTATCCAACCCTGAAATCGATAATTGCATTATTCCATTAGTAGGGTTTGGATAAATGACAATCTTCAGTTCACCAATTTTCTCTTCGATTGGCTTTGCTTCTTCGTTTCGCTTTGCTCCCTGTGGTACGACCTCTACTACTTTTCTCAATTTCATATTGCCATCATCATCACATTCAAAGCCCACTCTTGTTGTTTGGGAATTGGCTTGGAGAATTGAAAGCAAAATAATGAAAACACAAATTAGTTTTTTCATGATAATTATTTATAATTTAAAATAAAGAAATAATTTTTATGCTTACTTCACTCTATTTTCCAATTGCTCTATTTTTATATTCTGATTCTCGAGCAATTTCTGTTGCTCTATCACATACAGCGTCAGTTCCTCAATTTTTTGCAACAATTTATTTTGCATATCACCTAAGTTCATTCCGTTGGTCTGCACTTCGGCAGCCGATGGAATTTCCGGTAAATGTTTGTTTGTTTTCACAAATTGTTCTACTTCGGTGAGTGGCATTAGGTTGTAAGAAGGGTCAAAAACGAAGTCGGCAAGCGGGCCGGTAAGGTCAATTTTTATTTCTTTTGCATGGATTATTCCATTTACGGTTAAAAGTTCATCTGGATTAGCTGTTCCTATACCCACATTACCATTGCCCAACACAGTGAATCGAGGTATGCTTTGCGTAAACAATTTCACTCCGTTATACCCGCTTAACCATAATGCTGGTCCGCTTCCTGAAGCTTCGTTATCGGTAAACCAGCCTAAACTGTAATTCCCCATTGTTTTAGTTTTATATGTAAAATTATCGTATAAATAAGCACCTATCCTTTTTTCGATAGGTACAGAAACTTCACCTGTGCTGTGTGTAATCTGAACTTTACCATCGGCAAAACAGACATTGCCGGTAGCATTATTTACATACCAGGGGCGGAAGCTATTCCAACCGCCGGTGGAATTGTTGCTGTTTGTAAGCAGAAAATGCGTGTTATCTCCATCGTTTCTAATCATCGCTCCATAATTTCCACCTATCATTCGCAAATTGGAAACCCCGTTGTTGAGCCAACTGCTTATTTCACCTCTGACATCTATTTTCGACAAGGGCGCAGTTGTTCCTACTCCCAAATTACCGGCGAAATAGGCATTGCCATTTGTTTGCAGATTGTTGTTAACAAAGAAATTGTTGTTAACCGCAAACGTTACATTAATGCCCCAGTATAAACTGTTGTTGTTGGCATAAGACACGCTTCCATCGCTGGTAAATACCACCTGAACTTTTCCGTTGGGGGTGTTGGTCGAAATAAATCCGTTTTGTGTGCCGCTAATACGTAATAATTGTGAAGTATAAACTCCATTGTTATCAACTTCGTTAATTGTCAGAAAGTCGTAACCCGATTCAGTTCCGATATTGTAATATATGATTACTGGTTTTGTTAAATCATTTGTAGTAATATTCCATACTTCGGTCATGTTATTGACGTAAGTGGTGGTATATGAAATTACGGTAGATTGATTTCCGGTGTAGGTTGCAGCGTAAGTATTAGTTGCGGTAAACGTGCTTAGTATAGATATTGCAAGAAATAATAGTTTCGTTTTCATTGTTCAAAATTTTTAATAGTAGATATTTATTTGGTTTTTTGATCGATGTTGTTTCCGCTGCGTTCACCATTTTTTTGTATGATAGTTTCACGCTGATTAGCTGTGAGAATGCTGTCGAGCGACATTTGATATTCGTCCGTTGAAATTTGCTTTGCCTTAAATGCTTCTTTTTTGTCGGATTTTTTGTGCGCGTTTTCAATTTTTGTAACATATTTGATAAAGCATTTTTTAATTTCCACTTTCTGACTGTCGGTTAATACCACATCATTGCTCATTTTGGTAATATACATTTCAGCTAATTCTTCTTTAGTACTTTGCGGTTTGGTGGCATATCCAAAAAATATACTTACGGCAACTAATAAGAGAATAAAAAATTGTTTTCTTGTTTTCATACGATTATTTTTTTTATAATTTTTGTCTGACCGATTATCGGTCTGACGGATGATTTATTAGCTTCGCTGTCTGACCTATTATTGGTCTGACTTCGTCTTTGTTCTATTTTCTTTGCTCATTTGCTCTTTGCTCTTTGTTCTTTGCTCTTTGTTCTTTGCTCTTTGTTCTTTGCTCTTTGTCAGAGAAACTCCAAAAAATCTACCGATGTTTTCGGGTTTGGAGCTCCTTTACTCCTTAATAATTTTATACTCTTTCTTTTCTGTTCCCGCTTTTACCTGTAAAATATACCATCCGGCAGGGTAGTTTGATAAATCCAAATTATTTAGTCCTGTTGTTGCCTGTTTGTTTACTAGCGCTTGTCCCCCACCGTTATAAAATATCAAGTTCATTTCTTTGTCTGATTTTCCTCCTGTAACTTCAACCAACAGTAATCCTTTTGTAGGATTTGGATATAGTTTCACTTCCATTTCTCCCAAAAAGTCTTTTACCACTTCAATAGAGTCGGTTGGTACAGTATGTTTTTTTATGTTTTGTTGTAAAGGAATAACTCTACGTGAAACGCGGTTTCCTGCCTGATCATATATATATTCGATGGTTGGGACTTGTGCCGCCAGATAACACGTTGCCTGAAACAAAAGGCAGGCGGTGAAGATAGTTTTGAGAATGATTTTTTTCATTTTTTTTCAAATGGGTTATTGCGAATAATTACTAATTTTTTGTTTCGGTGTTTTTCTCATCCCGAAGGTTTTTCGGAAACCTTCGGGATGTAAAGTTCTTTAACCGTTCATCTTTTTGTTTCTGTTATATTGCTATTGCACGTTTGCTTCGTGTAATATCGATTAAGCACTATACTTCCCACGCGATGAAAATCGCGCGGGAGCAAAGGAGCAAAGTGTTCAGCTTTTTGTTTCTGCCGTTTTAGTTTTGTTTTGGTTGAGCGTAGCGCGGGCTTTTGTTGTCTGTTTCACGTTGCCAATTTCGGTATTTATTTTATCGGCAAGGGGTTTGTAAGCTGCTTCACCATTGATAAAAGCGTAAGCCTCTATGGCGCGTACCAATTTTTCGAAGGCTGTCTGCATATTGGCTCTTTCGGTACGGGTAAGCTGTACGATAAATTCTGCTTCCTTTTCGGTGCGGTTGGCATATAACTCATCGAAAGCGCGGCTGGCAACCGCCAATTTCTGCACCCAAAGGGCAAGTCCGGTTTGTTGCAACAGGGGCGTGTTTTCGGCATTTTGCAGTTCGCTTACCATATTGGTGAGCGCTGCCGATTCTTCACGCTGTGGCAGTCGGGGGTAATTCTCTGTCCGTACTTTTCGGTTACAACCATTAATTTCTGTGCGCTTTGGGCAATTTCCGCATCAGGGAAACGGGTCATTCCGCGTAATGAACCTGTAAATCCGGAGAAAAAATTATCGCGGGCTTCGTCGGCAGCAATAATGCTTTCGGTATAACCGGTTTTTTGTGCCTGTTTCAGCGCTTTGTCAAGCGAGGCAAAGGCTGCATTAAATTCAGCTGCTACGGTGGTTAATTGTAATGCTACAATGTTTTCTATGGAGAGATAGCCTGCAGTAAGGTTCATTACCTGATAAAAATCCATCAGGCGGGCGTTGTTCACATTTGTCGATTTGATTAACATAATTATTATTTTTTATTATTGGTGGTTATTTGCCCGGTGGGCAGTATTTGCTTAGTGAAATTTCCCTGCGGTGTTTTTTATTTGTGTTAATAAATTAATCTTTCAATCTTGGTTCTTGATTCTTAGCTCTTTGCTCTATCAAAAGATATATTCAAAAGTCTAACGACGTTTTGAAGTGTCTTTGCTATTTGTTCTTTGCTCTTTGTTCTTTACTCTGTTGCAAAGGGGTATCAACAACTGTTTACAGGGCTTTACATCTGTTGCATAGGGGTGTCAACAACTATTGAAAGGACTTTACATCTGTTGCAAAGTGGTATCAACAACTATTGAAAGGACTTTGCACTTGATGCAAAGAGGTATCAACAACAGTTGACAGGGCTTAGCAGCTGTTGAAATGATTTTTGCACAGAAAAAATCGGTACAAAGCAAAATTTAAAATGTAAAATAATGTTAAATGGGGGGGGTGAATCCTGTGCTGGTTTTAGCAAACTGGTGTCGGTTTACTGAGTTTCCGTACATGCTGCGCTTGCCGGAAAAGGTTAATAATGTTAAAAATATCATAGCTTTATTTTTCAGATAATAGATTTCGAAGTAAAAATGTATGTGGCATCATCGGTAAACAAAAATCGTAATCGGTACCACAACGCTGCAAATATATTTTATTTATTTTAATAAAACAATTGGTGTTTGTAAAAAATATTTATGTTGTTAAACATGTTTTTAGAGAGAGTTGAATAAATGCACTGTCATTTCGGATAAATTCTTTAATCAGTCAAAAATTCGCATAAGTCTGACGGGATACCGTTTCGATAATTCAGAATCGGAATGTAAACCAATCGTAATGTATAATCTCCCGATTTTTCTTCGGC
>CAZDSY010000086.1:0-13608 GCA_964508285.1 uncultured Paludibacter sp. | reverse complement strand
ATGAATTTGTTCCTCATCAGCAGGAAATGCAAAAGGCTCTTGCTGAAGAAATGGGCATTTCATTATATGAAGTGAAGCAAAAAGTAGCTGAGCTCGAAGAATTTAATCCCATGTTAGGACATCGTGGTTGTCGTTTGGGAATTACCTATCCTGAAATTACAGAAATGCAAACACGTGCTATCATTGAGGCTGCTCTTAATTTAAAAGCAAAGGGTGTGGATGCCCGACCTGAAATAATGGTTCCGCTCGTGGGCACTGTAGCCGAGTTGAAAAACCAGGCTGATGTTATCAGAGCTACAGCAGAGCAAGTTTTTGCTGAGAAGGGTGATCGTATTGATTATCAAATCGGTACAATGATTGAAATTCCGCGTGCTGCTATCACCGCTGATCATATTGCTCAGGAAGCTGAATTCTTCTCGTTTGGTACAAATGACTTAACTCAGATGACGCTTGGTTTCTCACGCGATGATGCAGGTAAATTCTTACCCGATTACCTTAAAAAAGGAATTTTCAAAGTCGATCCGTTTACAGCTATCGATCAGAATGGTGTAGGCAAACTTATTGAAATGGGTGTTGAAAAAGGACGTCAGACTAAACCTAATTTAAAAGTTGGTATTTGCGGCGAACATGGCGGCGAACCTTCTTCAGTTGAATTCTGTCACCGTGCAGGACTCAATTATGTAAGCTGTTCACCTTTCCGAGTACCTATCGCACGTTTAGCAGCAGCTCAGGCAGCTATCAAAGGATAAATTATCAATCATTTATAATTACAAAACCTGACAGAATTTAAACACTGTCAGGTTTTTGTTTTTCCTGCGAACCTGTGTTATTATCTTTTGGTTTTAACCGGTTTTAAATTTACAATACGCTAAAAATTCAACTTTTTATTAATCAGTATATTTGCAAGAGAAATATTCGTCATAAAAAAAACGAAACCGATATATTTCTCAGTTTCGTTTTTATAAAAGTAAAAGTATTTCTATTTTTTGTTTTGTGTCTATTATTTTAATTGAATACTTTTTAAGCTTACAAAACAAGTAATTTTTCATACTCCTCAACTGTAGCGCCGTTTAAACAAGCTTCAATTATTTCTCTACCTTTTGGATGTAACTCCGGAACAAGATATTGTTGCAGCTCTTTTTTAAAGAAATCATTTAGCATTTCGCCTCCCTTGTCATAACCTTCAATTCCCACTTCATCTTGTTTGTAAACTTTCAAAAAGCGCGAAGGAATTTTTGCTCCTTCAATAGTTAGATAATTCAATTCATAACCTAAAAGCGGACAACGAGCTGCCTGATATTGATCAGTACGTAATTGTGCGTTACCTCTGCGGGTTAAATATTCCCGCATTAATAACTGAGGTTTAAAGCCTACTTTCCATACGCCGATATATTGGTTCGGAACCAATGTGAAGCGAGTTGCTGGAGTATTAATAATTTGTTCGAGCAGCATATTGGCATGCTGAACCCTTTTACCTGTTGCAAATGGCCAATACGAACCTACGCCTTCTGAACCCATACCTGTTGTACCAACAATGCTTGGATTGGCATGACCACGTGGTGAAACTAATCGCCATAACCATGCGAGAGCAGGCGGTAAGATGTGAAACATACCCAAAATACCGTAGTTTGGTTTTTCAGCCGAACTTGGAGGTGTTCGCACTCCAAAACTTCTGATGTCAACTGAAACGGGATGTCCAATAACATTTGGAACAATTTCACGCGGAAGAATTACTCTTGGATTTGGACAGGGCTTACCGGGTTCATCTTCAGTATGTTCCCAAATCAATACTGTTGAGTCAGGATTCGATTTCAGATTCAAAAATAAAAGCGGTTTAGGTGGTTTCAGCGTTATTTTTTCGAGGAATGGATCATCTCCGTATTCGTTTACACTATCAACCCGAATAAACCAGGCATTTTCTGCATCGAGTACTCGGAGTTTGCCATTATTGGTTTGGTACGAAGGATGACACAATGCCATATCATCTGTTACCGGATTGAATGATGAAAACAGTGGTAAATTTATTAATCGGGTTTCGCCGGTAATGGAATTTTGCCCTATTTTAATCTGTCCGTTTGGTTCTCGTACTATATGTTGTAGCATTTCACTTTTACCTCCACCGCTTGCTCCCTCGTGCATAAAGGTTGTAATATTATCATATGGGCTTACTGCCTGAACAGTAGAGCAGTGAGCGGTAATCCATCCTTCTCTTTCGCCTTTTGTAAGTAAAGCTCCGTATAATCCTTTTTTTGCACTTGGTCCGGGATAAAGATTGTACGAAAAAATTTCATGCCGGTCATTCGTACGGTTATGTACAACTATTTGTTTGCCGTTGAAGTGTGTATGTCTGAATGTAGGTGCAACATATATGATCGAATCAAGTGTGAAACCTTGAGGAATTTCGTCTGAAGATATAATTTGTTGCAACATGGCAAGGCCCATAGCAAAAAATCCCGCATTGGCCGGTGCAACGGCTATACCACCTACACCTATGTTTTCTCGTCCTGCAAAATAGAGGAATACTGCCAGATCCTGACTTTTCAACCAGTCAAATGTTTCTTTTTTTAACGTGGCAAATTCGTATCCGAAACGTTCACGAAATGTTTCTTTATCTGTAGGCAGATCGTCGGCTATCGACATAGTGTCTGGGTCGCGTCTGCGCATGTAAGGATCGGTGTAATTCGCTGATATTCCATTGCTAACTCTGTGAATGATTGCTTCAGTGTATTCGCCTTTACCTCGTACATCGTATTTTACTTCGTAAGAATTGTTGTCAGGTCCACCAAGTGCAGCTATTCTCAGTTCTTCTACTGAATTAAATACTGTATAGCTTTTGCAAGAAGTTATGACTTCGAGCAGTTCGGCAGGTATTTTTACACCCGCATTCTCTAATTTTGAAATTAACTGGCTCATAATTTATTTATTTAACTAAACAACGTTTTTCTGATTTAAAATATCAAATTTGCTACAAACATAATAAATTATTTCTTAATAAATAAAGTAATAATTAATTTTGTAATTTTTTTAACTTTTCATAGCAGATAAAGTTACAATTACCATTTCGCTTCCACCATTACTAATATTTTGAAATCGGTAGTTACGTCGGGTGTTAAAATAAACTGTATCACCTTTTTGTACTACGTATGATTTGTTGTCAATTTCGAACTGTAATTCACCTGCAAGCAAATATCCAAACATTTGTCCATTGTATTTGTACAGCAAATTCTGACTGTCTGAATCTTTAATAAAACGCATCAACAATGTATCCATTTGTTTCGATACATCAGGTTGTGTAAGTATAAAAAGTTCTGTTCCTGTATTGTTATGTTGTATTAGCTCAATTTCTTCTCTTCGGTACAACGGATTATTGGATAATGATTCATTTTCACCGATTAAATCACCAACAGTCGTTCTCAGATTTTCGGCTATTAACTTTAACGTAATTATGGTAGGATATGATTTCGCCTTTTCTATCTGCGAAAGTGCACTGGGACTGATTCCTACTCGCTTAGCCAAATCATTTAATTGTAATCCAAGTAATTCTCTTTTTTGCTTTATTCTTTCGCCAATGCGCTTCATGTGTTTATATCTTTTTTACTTGTGCAAAGATAATAGAATAATTACAAAAAATTAAGTAACACTTAAGTTATTAAGTAATATTAATAGTGTTATTGGTTCATTGGTGATTGGTTGATTTGAAAATTGGGAAATTAGTTCGATTAAAAATTGGGAAAATGGAAATCTAGTTAGATTTTAACTGAATGTGAATTTCATTAAAGCTAGTTTCAGCCAAAGGCTAATATCAACGAAGTTAATAACTACAAAGTTAACACGAATGAAATTTATAACAACGAAGTTCATTTCATGCGAAGCAAAATATCAAGGTGTTTTTTATGGTGCAAGACGTTCTATTTTCCATTCGTCGGGTCCTTTTTTAGTATATAGGAGACGGTCGTGAAGGCGATTAGGACGACCCTGCCAAAACTCAAAAGTTTCAGGTGTGATGCAATAACCTCCCCAATAGGGTGGACGGGGAATTTTATCCCCAAATAGATGACGATATTTTTCAAAATTTTCTATCAGTACACTGTAATTGCTTATAATCCTGCTTTGGGGCGAAGCCCAAGCTCCAAGACGACTTTCGACAGGACGGGAAGCAAAATATACATCTGAAATAGTTTCAGGAATTTTTTCAACTTTTCCTGTAATTCTAATTTGCCGTTCGAGACTCTGCCAAAAGAAAAGTACGCTTACAAGCTGATTATGTTGAATTTGTGATGCTTTATTACTTTCGTAATTAGTGTAAAAAACCAGCCCTTTTTCAGCAATATCTTTTAGCAAAACAACTCTTGAATGTGGTTGATGTTGTTTATCCACAGTGGAAATAACCATTGCAGTCGGTTCAATTTCGGTGCCGTTAATTGCATCGTGCAGCCAATGTTTTAATTGTCGATATGGATTACTGCTTACAGAATCTTCGGTGAGCACTGCAAGTGTATATTGTTTGCGAATTTCATGCAGCATAGATTAAAAAATTAATTTTAAACAAAAATCTAAACAAATGAAATTTATTATTGTTCAAATGCAATAAAAAATTATTTTTCGACTTGAAAATATATAAATCTGAAAATAATGGCTTTCCAAAAAGTTAAAAAGGAACTAAAAAACACATTGAATTTTTCATTCAGTCTTAAAAATGAAGTATTTATAATGCCTGTATTTAGGATTTTTTTGTATTTAAATTTCAATTATCACACGAAAAATGAGTAATTTTGAAAACAAAATATTAAACAAATGAATAACGAATTTATAACCCGTCATATTGGTATTTCAAAAGATGATGAATCAGAAATGCTACAGAAAATTGGTGTTAACTCTCTGGATGAACTTATTGATCAAACAATTCCGTCTAATATCAGACTAAGGGAAAAACTTGCGTTACCGGAACCTCTCACAGAAAACCAATATGCCAAACACATTGCTCAATTAGCTAAGGACAATAAAATTTTTACTTCTTACATCGGTCAGGGTTGGTACGACACTTCAACACCAGCCGTTATCCAACGAAATATTTTTGAAAATCCATCGTGGTACACTTCATACACACCTTATCAGGCAGAAATTTCGCAAGGACGCCTTGAAGCATTACTGAATTTTCAGACTGCTGTATGTGATTTCACCGGTATGCCACTTGCGAACGCCTCTTTGCTCGATGAAGCGACTGCTGCTGCTGAAGCCATGACCATGATGTTTAATCTTCGCAGTCGTGAACAGGTAAAATCCGGAATAAATGTGCTTTTTGTTGATGAAAATGTTTTTCCGCAAACACTCGCAGTAATTCGTACCAGAGCAAACGTACAGGGAATTGAGGTTCAGACCGGCAATTATAGCACCTTGAATTTCGATGGAAAATTTTTCGGTACGATTTTGCAATATCCTGATAGCAACGGGAATATTGAAGATTATACCGATTTTGTTTCCCAGGCGCATGCTTCAGGCTCAAAAGTAGCGGTTGCTGCCGATATTTTAAGTCTGGCTTTGCTCACACCTCCCGGCGAATGGGGCGCCGATATTGTTTTTGGTTCCACACAACGTTGGGGAATACCAATGTTCTATGGCGGACCATCCGCTGCTTATTTTGCTACCCGTGAAGAATTTAAACGCGATATTCCCGGTCGTATTATCGGTATCAGTAAAGATGCAAACGGTAAAATAGCTTACAGAATGGCGCTGCAAACTCGTGAACAACATATTAAACGCGAAAAAGCTACTTCCAACATTTGTACCGCTCAAGCATTGCTTGCAACTATGGCAGGAATGTACACTGTGTATCATGGAGCCGAAGGTTTAAAACAAATAGCTTCCCGCATCCATGCCTTTGCTACCTATATCAACGAAATCCTTCCTGTTTATGGTTATTCACAGGAAAATGAAAACTTTTTCGATACACTGAAAATTTCTTTACCTGTAGGTGTAAGCGTTGATAAATTCCGTAAAATTGCACTTGAAAATGAAGTGAATTTCCGCTATTTTGAATCGGGACACATTGGTTTGAGTATAAACGAAACAACGGATGTTGATGATGTAAATACTTTGATAGAAATTTTTGCTACGGCTGCCGGAAATTCTCCTGTTTATGCTGACGAAAGCGATTTTGAAGGATTACAGTCAATCGACGAGACTTTCGAACGTACATCAACCTATCTTACTGCCGATGTATTCAACCGCTATCATACTGAAACAGAAATGATGCGTTATATAAAAAAACTGGAACGTCGGGATATTTCACTCACACACTCGATGATTTCGTTGGGCTCATGTACCATGAAACTGAATGCTGCTTCGGAAATGTTGCCGCTAAGCAGTGCTGCATTCGGAAAAATTCACCCCCTTGCGCCTGCCGACCAAACCGAAGGTTATAACACTATAATATCCGAACTTGAAAATTATCTCTCAAAAATTACAGGTTTTGCAGCATGTAGTTTGCAACCCAATTCAGGCGCTTCAGGTGAATTTGCCGGACTTATCACTATTAAATCTTATCATGAATCGAGAGGAGAGAATAACCGTAAAATCGTATTAATTCCAGCTTCGGCGCACGGTACAAATCCGGCTTCGGCGGCACAGGCAGGTTTGGATATTGTAGTAGTGAAATGCGATGATGGCGGAAATACTGACTTGACTGACTGGAAAGCAAAAGCAGAACAATACAAAGATACGTTATTGGGCTGTATGATAACGTATCCATCAACACACGGTATTTTCGAAAGTACCATAAAGGAAATGTGCGAAATTATTCATGCCAATGGTGGCCAGGTATATATGGATGGGGCGAATATGAATGCGCAAGTAGGACTAACAAATCCCGGAAAAATAGGAGCGGATGTTTGTCATTTGAATCTGCATAAAACCTTTGCCATTCCACATGGTGGCGGTGGTCCGGGTGTGGGCCCAATATGCGTGGCGGAACATCTTGTCCCATTTTTACCCGATAAAAAATTTGGAAAAAATACTGTGGCTGCATCTCCTTATGGAAGTGCAGGCGTATTGCCCATAACTTACGGCTATATTCGTATGCTTGGTGAAGAGGGTTTGACAGCATCAACCCGTTATGCAATTCTGAATGCAAATTATCTGGCTGCATTACTCAAAGATTCGTACGGAATAGTTTATACTGCCGAAAATGGCAGAGTAGGGCATGAGCTGATTCTGGAGTGCCGTAACTTTAAAGCAACAACGGGAATTACTGAAACCGATATTGCCAAACGCCTGATGGATTACGGTTTTCATGCGCCTACGCTTTCGTTTCCTGTACACGGAACGCTTATGATTGAACCTACCGAAAGTGAATCGAAAGCTGAACTCGACAGATTTGCCGATGCTATGTTACAGATTTACAAAGAAATTAAGGAAATTGAAAACGGTGAAGCTGACAAATCCGACAATGTTTTGGTAAATGCCCCACATCCTGAATACAGCATTGTTTCGGGAGAATGGAATCATCCTTACACGCGCGAAAAAGCTGCTTATCCTGCTGCATGGGTGGCTGAAAATAAGTTCTGGGTAAACGTTGCCCGCGTGGACAATGCTTTCGGCGATCGAAACCTGGTGTGTACCTGCGCCCCAACAACCGAATGGCAGTAAACTAAAGTACGGAATTTACTATCTTGCCGCTAACGGTCGTCTGTAGGAAAAGTGCGGGATTTTGGAGCTGCGTCTGTATCCCTCGTGCAAACCCCGATGCAGGACGAACTGCTCCATACCCTTTGCAACCCGCATTTTGCTACGGTTTGTTAGGCAACGTTATTTTTCAAGCTTTCACTTCTATAGTATCATAAGTTCGCTCAATCTTTTATTGAAATATAATTGAATTGCAAATTTTTCTTATCTGATTTTTCGTTGAAACCAAGGAATGAACTTTGATACCTTATTTCGATATTCTTTATATTGATTTCCAAAATCCTTTATTATTCTCTTCACTTCCAATTTCACAACAACAGACAACATAAAAACAAAAATTGCAAAAACTCATATTACAGAAGTTATTGAATTAATAAATAGTGCAAAAGCAAGATATACTAAAAACGTTCCAAATAGCATAGGATTTCTTGTGTTTTTATATGGTCCAGATACTGCGAGATTCTCTGTTTTAGGACTTATTTCTATATTTCCTATTTCTACAGGTCCTCCTTTCCCAATAACGTTTTGAATCATTATTGACCAAATTCCATATATTATTCCTATTATTAACAGCAATATTATAATAATCTATCTTATTACTGAATTCTGGAATATTTCTAATCTATATACTTTATCCAATAGCAAAGTAATAATATAAATAATTGAAGGCATTCATCCAATAACTAGTAATCCTCCTGTAATATATCCTAATATCATTTTTTTATCTTTATTCATAGCATTCCTCCTTTAAGGTTATTTTAATGCCAATAATTTTTATTCATCAGCATTATGATTTGCTGTCCAGAATAATGTTGCCTAACGGGAGTCTTCGCAAAAACCGCTTATATCAATTATAAATTCGGATACCTGACGGAGAAAATTACCATCTGTGCAATTCTAAACAATTCATTTTTACTTTTTTGCACAGTCTGCCAACCAAAAATGGTAGCCGTAGTTGCCGGATTTACAGCACTTTCGTATCAATTTAGCACTTCGGTTCGTTAAAAGCACCAAAGTATCAAGTTGGCACGAAAGCCGGCAATTATCGGCTACCATATGTTATGCTTATATTTTATTGTTATTCAGTTATTTAATTCATTTCTGTAATCAAATCGCCACTTTTAATAATTTTAATTAAATCGTTCATAAATCTTGCTGCCGGCGCTCCGTCAATTATGTCGTGGTCGAATGAAACTGTCAAACATAAATGCTCTCGTTCAACAAATTCGTTTTCTATTTTTACAACTTTTTGGTTGATACTTCCTACGGTTAATAAAACTGTTGCACTTCCGTGCGGAACAAACCAAACTGTTTCTTTGCTGAACATTCCAACCGCCGTAACACAAACTTTACCGTATTTTTTAGCCAGATTTATGTTTTTTTCTGCAATCCGAATAAATATTTTCAATAGAAATTTTGGAATAAAACGTATCCAAGTGTAATTTGATAAACTACCTATTTGATTACTTTTCAATTCTTGGGCATTTCTGATTTCTTTTTGAATGTCAATAAGTGTTTTTTTCTGTGCTTCATTTATTCCGATTGGTTCAGGGACTTTTTCGCCGTTTATTTCTCTTTCGATTAAAACACTTATTGTTACATCGTCAAGGATAACAAGTTTATTACTTTTATAAATGAGTTAAATTCGGGATAAAGCGTAATTGCTTTTGCCAAACAACAAACAATATATGAAGTAAATGACAGTTTAGTTCCTGTTCTTTCTAAGTGTTGTTTAATTAATTTGCGTGGTTCGGTAATATCAACTTCTGTAATGCTATGAATTGCATTTTTTTCTTTCGTAACTGTTGCTGAAACAGCAACCATTTGTCTGCCAAAACTTAAGGGCATTCTTTTATAACCTTTCATTCTACTATTTCTTAAATGCCAATAAATAAACTGTTAAACCCGAAAAAATCAGGATTAAAACAGGAATAATTTTGTGCAAATATAAAATAATTGAGTTTATCGGTTTTTCAAAACTTAAAATTGCACCTGTTACAATTTCTAAAAGCACAAAAACGATTGATAAAACTATGAAAGTTATTGCTTGTTGGTTTATACCAAAAGTTTTTGACATTTGGCTGATAAAAATACTTCCGAAAACGATTGTTAGGACTGAAATAATTTTATGAAGGGCAAAAATTTTACTGTTTAAAGGTCGTCCTGTTTTTGCCAACCAAACACCTGAAACAATGATTAATAAAAATAAAAAAATTGTACTTCCGATTTTTAATGTTAAATTATTCATATTCTTTACACTTAATTTGTTAGTAAAACTTAGTGCAAAATTATTATGTCTAGTTTGTTTTATTGTTTGACAAAAGTCAAATAATTATTTTTTCTTTCTAATTCTGCTCAAAGTAGCAATGTCAATGCCCAAATATGAAGCAATTAAGCGTAAAGGAACTTTTTTTATAATCTCGGGAAATTTTTTACAGAATTGTTGATATCGTTCAGTTGCAGAAAGTGTTTGAAATTGCAATGTTCTGTTTATTAAATCTTTATTTTTCATTTCGGCAACATCTTTGCATATTTGTTGCCAAATCGGAACGGCTTTGTATAATTCTTTTATGTCTGAATATGTAATCGTTAATAATTCAGCGTTCTCAAAAACAAATATATTTTCAGTTGTAGGTACTTGATTATTAAAACTTTCTATTGAGATAACTACATCGCCTGCTTGAAAAAAATGAGTAGTAACTTCGTCTAAATACACATTATAAACGAATGAATATAACAATCCGGATTTTACAAAACCCAATTTATCTGAAATGGTATCTTGTTTGAGAAAAAAAGTATTTGCAGTATAAAATTCCGGTTTAAAATACTTTATACTTATTTCCCAATCCAGATTTGAAATTTTGTAATATTCCTGTAATATATCTTTGAATTGCATTTTATTATCATATCATTGTTTTTTTTGAGCCTAACGACAGTCTGCGCAGAAACTCCAATCAGTTTCCAATATTAGTAAATTTTTACATTTTCAGGCTTGTATAAATGCGATTTGATATAATAATTTTTTGTGTTCATAATTTTTATTTTTCAGAAAAGAGGCCTTAAATCGCATTAAAATAAGCCTTATATGGACAAAAAACAGGTTTGAGGCGTACATGTACTAGTATATCAACGCTTTAACGGATGGCAATATGGCATGAAGCGGATTGCGAGCGATTCACTATCAAACCGAGGTGAAGTTTAAACGGGGGAAAGCCGCTCCAATTGAGCACTTCACCGCTTTTTGCTATATTGCGTGTTAGCATTTCGGTGGTTTTGTCATGCTATTTTTCTTTTCATTTCAAATTTACATATTCCGCCCGATAAATATACATAATTCCACCACCAACCGCTCAGGTTTTTAAAAATCATGTGTTTTCGTAGTTTGTAAGTTTTGTAGTGTTTCATTATGCCCAAGTACGAGTTCATACTGCTTTGGAAGGCTTGTTGCTCCTCTTTTGTCGGCTTATGGTTACGGGCTATTTGGTTTTGCTTTTCTATGGCATTGTAAAAGTTTCCTTTAGTGCGGACGGCTATGTATATGCGATTTGGCAAAATTACTGTGCCTAAGAATTTTACTCCTTTGCTGTAATGTTGTAAATATATTTTCTTGGGGTGAATTGTTGTTTGTAATACCGATTGCAAGTACTCCGAAAGTTTCGGTATAAGATTTCTCAAATATTCTTTATTCTCGTGCACTATCACAAAATCATCAACATATCTACCGTAATACCGTATTTTCAAATCGTGTTTTACAAAATGGTCGAAGCTGTCCATATAAAAATTGGCAAATACCTGACTGGTAAGGTTGCCTATGGGTAAACCGCAGTTTGGTTTGCTGTGAAAAAGGCTTTTGGTTTGGGGCAAATCAGCCCAATCGCTTTTGTTTCCTTTAATAATGCAGTTTTTTGTGGGGTCGTTGAATATTACTTGTTTGCAAAGTTTTATAATCAAATCTTTGTCTGAATGTTGGTGTTTTTCATTTATAAACGTTTCAAGTTTTGCAAAAAGAATGTTTTTGTTGATGCTCATAAAAAAGCCCTGCAAGTCGAGTTTTAAGATGTAGCAATCTTTGGTATAGTTTACAGAACATTGACGAATAAACCTGTCAATACGCTGAATGCCAAAATGTGTTCCTTTGTCAACTCTGCAACTGTAACTATCGTTAATAAACTGTTTTTCAAACAAATGGTTTAATTTACCGATGATTAAATGATGTACTACTCTATCCCTAAAATCGGCTGCAAATATCTCTCTCTTTACAGGTTTATCTACAATAAACGCAATGGAACGACCTATTTTGTATGTTCCGCTGTTTATTTCTTCACATAGTTGCACTAAATTATTTTCGTAGTCAATTTCAAATGCCAAAGCATTTGCTGTATTTCGCTTGTTTTTGCGGCATTCAAAATAGGCAGTGAATAGTTCTTCAAGCTCAATTTTGGGTTGTTGTATGTCGAATAATGAAAGTTGCACAAATCAGTTGGTAAAGTCTAATGTTTTTTAAGAAAGAAAACACTATCAGCGCCTTTGCTGACGCTGACAGGTTTTCTGAAAAAATGGTTTGTTTAAAATCCCGAACAGCACGCACCCTGTTTGTGTTGTTCTTATTGTTGTTGTTCTGGTTGCCATTGTCGAAGTTCTGTTTCCATGCGTTGTTGTTATTGTTCTCGGTAGAACTCCAATAGTAGGCACTAGCAAAACCGCCAACCGCAAAAATAAAGGAGTTCATATAAATACAAGGCATCTCATATTTATTGTAGTATTACTCAAAAATGAATTGCTCCATATCAAGTAACGCTCATTTTAACTGCTCAAAAGAGCAGTCCCTTTATCGCTTTTAAACTAAACCTTGCTCGCTTGTATATGCCTTAACACATACAATTCTGGCATTTACCGATTGGCATTACGCCAACCGGTAATTTGTTTGCCTATGCTATCCATTAAACCCGATAGCTCGGCTTGCTTTTTTATTGCTAAAATTTTCATATCCACACATAGGCGTAGTTCAAATTTCAGCAATTCAAAATCGTCTAAAAATGTTTCCAGATAAACAACTTTATCCTTTGCTTTATTGGCTCTATAAATACTTCTTACAAGCTGTATGGAATCTCGCTTCATGTCTTGTCCCAGAGTATATTTGTACTCACGAGGAAACTCCTGTGTATATAAAAACACTTTTTGCACAAGCGTGTAAACATCCTTAAAAACCTGTAATTCGTAATAGAGTGCCATATAATTGAAAAAAAAATCGACCGCTTCGCGGATAAATTGTTAAATAGATAAATAGTTAAAAAGCCCGAACAGCACGCACCCTGAGCGTGGAGTACTTATCGCCGTAGTACTGGGTGCCATTGCCGAAGTACTGAGTCCATGCGTTGCCGTTACTGTACTCGGTAGAACTCCAATAGTAGGACCTAGCAAAACCGCTGCCTCCGTTTACCCCTGCGGTAGCATCAATAGTTGCCTTGTTTTGATACATTAAATTCAATTCTTCTTTTGAGGGAAGGTACCAGTCGCCATAAGTTTTGCCCCCTTCGGTAACTTGTAGCTCATTACAAATACGCGCTGCATAAGTGCTGCCATCATCACCTATAGCAACTTGAGCTGCAATAATTATTGAGGTATTTGCTTCACCAGAAAATGGACCGTCTCCTTTTGCCTGTGTATTACCATAAGTTCCTGCATACCATCTTACCCCTGTGCTTTGGTCTTCTTTAGCAGCTACCAAACCATGTTGCCCTGTTTCATCTACCCAGAAAACAATGCCGCCTTGGGCAAAGTCACCAACCTTGTATTTTCTTACATTTTTTGCATGAAGTGCATACGGCACGCTGAGTAACTGGGAGCCTCCTGTTATGGTGTAATTGGTTCCCCCTGTAGGGTCGGTTTCAGTTTTGATGTAATATTCTCCATCAGACCAATCAATAT
>CAZDSY010000085.1:0-13702 GCA_964508285.1 uncultured Paludibacter sp. | reverse complement strand
ACCAAAACGAAGTACATTGTATGGTTATTGGCGGTCACGGCGACACAACTATGATTCCTCTAACACGCTTTGCTTCGTACAAAGGCCGTCACGTAACCGATATTCTTGGAAAAGAAAAAGTAGATGAAGTAGTTAGCAGCACTATGAGAGGCGGTGCAACACTTACATCACTGCTTGGCACTTCAGCATGGTTTGCACCAGGCGTTTCTGTAGCTTATTTAGTTCAATCAATTCTTCATAACAAAAAGAAAATTATACCTTGCAGCGTTTACCTCGAAGGAGAATACGGACAGAATGACATTTGCATTGGCGTTCCTTGCCTGATTGGCAAAAACGGAGTAGAAGAAATTCTTGATTACAATCTGAATGAAGAAGAACAAAAACTTTTTGCTCAGAGTTCTGATGCAGTAAGATCAACCAATAACGTTTTGAGCGAACTTGGTATTCTTTAGTTTTTTAGTCAATTTTTTTAAAAAAGCCGCAACTTAAAAAAATGCGGCTTTTTTTACGAATAAATGTTTTTTTACCGTAATTAAAATGTAGCATATTCTTTCTTTCATTATCTTTGCAGTCAATAAACATTTTTTAAATTTTCTTTTTACGAAACAATGAACGCTTATATTGAAACTCACAGGTATCTTCAGGAATTTGATATTAAACCATCAGTACAACGAACAGCAATTATGGATTACCTGATAACCCATAAAACTCACCCTACCGTTGACGAAATTTATATGTCGCTAAGTCCTGAAATGCCAACGTTATCAAAAACTACTGTATATAACACGCTTAATCTTTTTGTAGAAAAAGGAGCTGCGCTTATGCTGGTTATTGATGAAAAAAATGCGCGTTACGATGCCGACATTTCAGGGCATGCACATTTTATCTGCAAAAACTGCGGTAAAGTACATGATATTTTTAATTTAAATCCTGAGTATTTCAGATTGCCCGATTTACCACAATTCAATATTGATAAGGTAGAAATTTCTTATAAGGGAATTTGCAAAGAATGTAATGATCAGCATAAGAACTGATAAATAGAAAATTAGGATATTTGAAAAAGCACACTTCTTAGCAGGTGTGCTTTTTTTGTATTGAATTTTTATATCTTTGAATGATTTTACAAACAAACATTTTCGAAAACCCTTTAGTAAGTTTTGATTATCCACATTACATATATTTTTGTTTTTCTTATAACGGCTGCTTATTTAGCATTGATAGTTTACTTTGCACGTGGCTGGAAAAAAATTCCGGTTACCGATTTCAGAATATATAAAGAGAATCTTCCCACAGTAAGTGTAATTATAGCACTTCACAACGAAGAAAAAAATGCTCCAGCACTGCTCGATAGTCTGAAAAACCAATCGAACAGTAGTTTTCAATTAGTTTTAGTTGATGATTATTCAACCGACAACACTCTTAAAATCCTTCAGGAAAACATAACGGGGTTTAGTGATGCCAAAATAATTTCACTTCCTAAACACGAAGGAAAAAAGAGAGCCATTTCCGAAGGAATAACCCAATCGACTGGCGAATTGATAATTACTACTGACGCTGACTGTACACACACCGAACATTGGATTGAAAGTATAGTTGCGTTTTACTTAGAAACCAAAGCGGACTTAATCAGCGCACCGGTACGCATGACTGGCAAAGGAACTTTTTTCGACGGTTTGCAGGAAACAGAATTTATGAGTCTCAATGCTTCGGGTGCCGGAGCCATTGGCGCGGGCAAACCAATTATGTGCAATGCGGCTAATATGGCTTTTACACGAAAAATCTGGGAGCTAAACAGCAAAGAAATCCACTATGAAACAGCTTCGGGCGACGATGTTTTTCTGTTGCTGAGTGCAAAAAAGCAGGGCGTTAAAATTTGCTTTCTGAAAAACTCAGATGCAATAGTAAACACTTCAACCAAACAAACTCTGAAAAGTTTTCTTCAGCAAAGAATACGCTGGAGTGGAAAGGCAAAATATTATACCGATAAGGATATAATAAAAACAGCTATATTGATTTTTGGTATATGTTTAGGTCAGGTTGTATTACTGTTTTTATCGTTCATTCATTCAACTTATGCAGTTGTTTTTCTGATTGTATTTCTTCTGAAATTTGTTGCAGATTATTTGTTTCTGAAATCGGTGAACCAGTTTTATCGCATCGACAAACTTTTCAGCAAATCACTTTTTCTGTCGCCTGTTTATCCCTTTTATATTTTGATTACCGCAACTACTTCTTTTTTCGCTCCAAAAAACCGCTGGTAATTCTTTCCTATTAAATTTATTCAATAAATGTCAATACTATTAAAGTATTGATTTATAAAGTTACGTCGTTTTAAAATTGGAAGAAAAACTCCGGAAATAATCGCTAAGGCAGTAAAAAACATATTGTACACTATTTATGTCAATTATTACACACTCTTTGAGCTGTCTGAGATTAACTTTGCATGATAAAAATTTAAAAAATTATTCACAACAAACACCAAAAAAATCCCTTAAATTATTATTTAAAATGAGCAAACACAATTCAATCTTACGAAAAGTATTGTTCCTTGTTGTGTCTATTGCATTTTTCGGAATGGCATGGGCACAAACCCGAACAGTAAACGGAGTGGTGAAAGACGCCACAGGTGAACCGGTTATTGGAGCATCAGTTGTAGTTACCGGAACTTCAACAGGTACAATTACCGATGTTAATGGTAATTTCAAAATCGATGTTCCTTCATCAGCCCGCACACTCGAAGTTTCTTATGTGGGTATGCAAAAACAAGTAGTTCAAATTACTTCCGGAACAATCAATGTAGTTCTTCAGGATGAGTCGAAGGGTCTGGACGAATTAGTAGTTATTGGTTACGGGGTTGTTCGTAAACGCGATTTAACAGGTTCGGTATCGTCTGTTAAAACTGCCGACATTATGAAAACCACAACCAGTAACCCTATGCAGGCAATGCAAGCTAAAGTTGCTGGTCTTGACATTCGTCAGAACGATGGTCAGTCAGGTTCAGGCTTAACAATGACATTGCGTGGTAACCGTTCAATTTCTGCATCAAACAGTCCGCTGATTTTGGTTGATGGAGTTGAATATGGTTCAACCATCGACATTAACGCTTCCGACATTGAATCCATGGAAGTATTGAAAGATGCCTCTTCAACTGCTATTTATGGTAGCAAAGGTGCAAATGGTGTAATTATTATTACCACCAAACGCGGAAAAGCAGGTAAAACACAGGTAAACTTCAATTCCTATGTATCGTCAAATACTCCTACAAACGTACCACGCATCATGTTTGGCGAAAAAGAAGTTCAGTTCCTGCGCGACAAAAGAAATTATCAGCTTGATTTCGCATCCGGAAACTGGGGCACAGCGGCAACAACCGTTGAACAGGTTTTAACAGGAACTCCAACCGGAGCCGATTTCACTGAAATGGATGTTTACAATACAAAAACTTACACCGATTGGCTCGACATTATCTTACAAAACGGTGTAACCCAAAATTACGAAGCTTCAGTTTCGGGTGGAAACGAGAAAACAAACTTCAATCTTTCATTTGGTGCCATGTACGAGCAGGGCTTGATGAAAAACGACCAGTTGGATCGTTATAACGGAAAACTTTCCATCGATCATAAAATCAGCAAAAACGTTAAAGCAGGCGCGAATATGCTTTACACGTTCCGCGATCATGACACTCGTAACAGCAGTGTATTCGGACAATCGATGAAAATGACTTCCATCACACGTCCCTACAATAATGATGGAACACTTTTGGCAACTCCAAATGCCCGTTATGCTGCACATTGTAATCCCTTACTCGACGAAATTGAAGGCAATTTTGTTCATAATGTAGAAACCACACGCTTTTTCGGAAATGGTTATATCGAAGTTACCCCGATTAAAGGTTTGAGTTTTAAAACCATGTTCGCTCTCGACCGATCGAATAAACGCGATGGACAATATCAGGACTACGAAAGCGTTGCCCGTTATCAATCGCCAAGTACAAGTTACATAACATTGTTATACGACAAGAATACCAAATACACATGGGATAATCTGCTGAATTATAACACCAAAATTGGGAAAAACGACATTTCGGCATTATTAGGTCATAGCATGTACAAAAATGTATATGAGTTTTCGAGAACTGAAGGTGATGCCGGTAAAGAACATTACTATGTAAGTTCATTTTACGATGTTAAAAAGATAAGTACTCCGGTAGTTACTACAGGTTACACTCAAAACACTATGCTTTCACTTTTCGGACGTTTGAATTACAGCTACGATGGTAAATATCTGTTCTCTGCTTCATTCCGTCGCGATGGTTCATCGCCACTTGCCACAGGCAATAAATACGGTTATTTCCCATCAGTATCGGGAGCATGGCGCGTAAGTGATGAAAGTTTTATGGAAGGCACAAAAGACTGGTTATCGAACCTGAAGTTGCGCGCATCCTGGGGTGTATCGGGTAACGCAGCAATTGAACCTTATCAAACACTATCGCAGTTGAGTGGTTACGATGTTTATTATTATTTGGGTGGAAAAGACATTGCAGGACGTATTCCAAGTCAAATGGGAAATGCTGAATTGAAATGGGAAACAACGCAAGCCATGAACTACGGTATCGATTTCGGATTCCTAAATAACCGTATTTCAGGTAGTATCGATTATTATACTTCGCACACTTACGATTTACTTTTCCTCAGAACTGCACCTCCTTCGCAGGTATTTACAACAGTACTATCAAACGTAGGTGAAACGAAAGGAAGCGGATTAAACATTGAACTGAATACGCTGGTATTGAAATCAAAAGATTTCTCTTATGATATCAACTGGACTTATACACAGGGAAAAGATGAGATCGTAGGTTTAACTGCCGGAATTGACAAATACCAGGTTAGTGGTGCAGAATGGCTGATTGTAGGACAACCGGTGAAAATTTTCTACGATTTCGAAACCAATGGAATCTGGAATGTGGGCGAATTTGCTCAATACAAAACTGATTGGGAAGCCCGTCATCCGGGAGAAACCCTGAATTATGTTGCCAATGGTGCTCCTGCAGGATACGGAAATCCGGGTACCATGAAAATCGTTGACGCAAATGATGATGGAAAACTCAATAGCGACGACCGCAGAGTTTACGACCGTACTCCAAAACACATTTTTGGTATGAATAATACTATTGAGTATAAAAATCTGGCGCTTTCATTCCAACTTTATGCGCGCTTGGGAGGTTACATTTCTTATGATATGAATTCACAATTGAATTATGAAACAGCCAACTGGGGCGATCTTGATTATTGGACACCGACCAACACAGGTGCAAAATTCCCAAGCCCGGGGGCTGCTTCAGCAGTTTTCTCAACCTATGGCACAGCACTCCGTTACGAAAAAGCTGATTTCTTCAAAATTAAGGATGTAACATTATCATACAATATTCCTTCTTCAATATTGAAGAGTGTACATATTAACAACCTGAAAGTATATGGCTCGCTTAAAAACTACTTTACCTTCAGCGCTATACCTAACTACGACTCCGAACGCGGAGGTTCAATTTCATTCCCACTTGCTAAACAAGCTGTAGTAGGATTAAATCTTGAATTTTAATAAATCATAAAAGTCTTATTTTTAATTATTTATAATGATATGAAAAACAAAATTAAAATATTTATTGCTGCATTTTGCAGTATTTTTATTCTCTTCTCGTGCGAAGATTTTCTGGAAGAGAATAATAAAGTAGGCCAGACTGCAGATTTGACTTACTCAACAAGTTCGGGAATTAAAGGATTGATGGCTTCATGTTACAGTTTTGCCCGCGGATGGTACGGAAAAGAACCTTCTTTGGGACTTGCTGAAATGGGTTCAGACTTGTTCTATTATGGTTTTGATAACAAACAAAAATCGCTGAATTCATACAGTATCACTTCGCTGACAATGGCAGGTGTAAACGATAACGCTTGTTTGGACGAATACTGGGAAATGTTTTACAGCGCAGTTGATGTTTGTAACAACGCATTGTACTTCGTTCCGAAAAACAATGTGATAAACGAAACTGAGAGAAAAATATACATGGGTGAAGCTTATTTTCTTCGTGCATTTTATTATTTCCACATGGTAAATATTTGGGGTGATATTCCTTATAATGATGCACCTATTACTTCGTTTTCAACTACTCCGGTACGTATGAAAGAAGCGGATGTTTATACTAAAATATTGGAAGATTTAGATAAATCGATTGCGCAGTTTGAAGCTGCCAACTACAAAACAAAAGCGGACGGACGTGCAAATTATTGGGCAGCTCGTGCTTTGAAAGCTCGCGTTTTGTTATACGAAGCATCATGGTTAGGGAAAACAGCTTCTTATGCACTGGCTAAAGCAGAAGCAGAAGCAGTAATTGGAAGCGGAATTGCTAGTTTCTATACAAACTATGCCGATACATGGGATATGCTTAACGAAGATGTTGGTAAAAATAAAGAAGCGATTTTCGGTATTACTTATTCAGGTGATTTGAAAACCACAGTAAACTGTATTCCTAAACGTTATCGTACCGATGCTAATGGCAATCCTCTTGATTATAATTCACTGATAACACGTACAGGTTATACTCGTGGTGGAAATGCAATGTTACTTATGTTCGTAAGCATGTGGAACAATGGCGCGAGTGACCTTGGAAATAATGGAAACGAAGTTTTTGTTCGTGCATTGGGAGAAAGTACATATTATATTACAAATACCAAAACAGGAGCAAAAGTATATGTAGCAGAAAAATATTCACCTTATGGACGTGGATTTACACGTTACTTGCCATCGCTTTACCTGTGGGATTTAATGGAGAAAAACCGTGCAACCGATCAACGCCCTGAAGCAACTTTATTGACAGCTTACACCATTGCCCCGGGATTGGAAGGAAGTTCAAAAAAATATCCACTAATGCAGGATACTGCCATTTATTATTGTCCACTCGATGGAAATTCTCCTGAAGGTATTGCAAAACAAAACTGGGCTAAAAACCGCTATCGTATTCAGTTTATGTATAATGGCGATATACCCGTTTATACTTCCGGAGATCCTTCTACGGCACTCCCAACAGAAGCAAATAAAGCTATTTCGGATGTTTATGGTGATAATCGTTATAACAACAATATTGGAGGTTGGAAATCATTTCCCGGTATCAAAAAATTTCTCGACAACAGATTCGATCCTAATTATCCAACACATGATATTTCATACCGCGACCAGATTGTTATTCGTTTGGCAGAAATGTATCTGATTAAAGCTGAATGTGAATTGTACACAGGAGGCAATGCTTTGGCAACAATAAATGACCTGCGTAATGTACGTGCAATACCCGGTAAAGATAACAAAAGAACAGGCACAGTTACTATAGATACAATTTTGGAAGAACGTGCCATTGAACTTTGCGGTGAACTACAACGTTGGTTTGATTTGAAACGTACCAAAAAATTGGTCGATTATGTGAAAGCACGCAACGCACAGGCAAAAGCCAACATTGCACCGAAACACTATTATCGCCCAATTCCGCAAGTACAAATGGATGCAGTTACAAATCCTGATGTATTTAAACAGAATGAGGGTTATTAAGCTATTGTATAAGTGGTGTTTGGAGGCTGTTTCAGTAATGAGACAGCCTCATTACATTTAAGTTGAATCGGTTTTACAAAAAATCGTATTGATTTATAAAATTATTGTAATAATAAACATTGATAAATAAAGGTTATGTTTCTAAAAGCACTTATTCCTTATATAATTTTTCTTTCTACGGTTTTCAATCTCAGAGCCCAGATTTCCACTTCACTTTTCAATGATGGTATTCATCACTGGAATCTTGAACACAAAGTTCGTGAGTATGCCAGATACTCAGAAAGTCAGTTTGTTCAGATTGCCGAAAATTTGATGGCTTATCAAAATGCTGATGGAGGATGGATGAAAAATATGGATTGGTTGGCAGTAATTAATATTGATTCTGTAATCAATAGCTTAAGCGATCGTTACCGGCAAAGTACACTCGACAATCGCAATACATTTTCGCAGATAAAATATCTGACTGAAGTTTATAGAATTACAGGAGATAAAAGATTTAAAAAAAGCGCCTCATGTGGAATTGAATATATTTTACGAACACAAAAGGAAAATGGGGGATGGCGCGGTTGGGATGTTGATGCCATTACTTTTAACGATGATGTAAGTACCGGCGCAATAGAATTGTTAAGAGATATTGTTCAAAGAGATAAAAATTTCTTATGGATAAAAGGCAACTTTCGTCGTAAAATAACTAAAGCGTATAAAAAAGGAATAAACCTGATACTTAAATGCCAGATTGAACAAAACGGTGTAAAAACTGCATGGGCGCAACAGCATGATAATGTAACACTACAACCTGTAAGTGCACGTAGTTTTGAATTGCCCGGAATAACTGCTAACGAGAGTGCCGAAATTTGTCATCTGTTGATGGGAATTAAAAATCCCTCAAAAAAAATTATCGAAGCGGTTGACTGTGCAATTCGATGGTTTGAAAAAGTGAAAATTGATGGTATCAGGGTGGAACGTATATCCTTAGCTGATGATCAGATTATCAATCACGAATATCCTTACGATAATGTTGTGGTAAATGACCCCGCCTCGAAACCAATTTGGGCAAGATATTACGAGTTATCGGATAATACGCCTTTTATGTGCACACGTGCCGGTCAAAAGGTTTGGAAACTCGAAGATGTGAATGCCGAACGACGAACCGGATACGCATGGTACGGCTATTGGCCTGAAAGTGTTTTAGAGGCTTATCCGAAATGGAAAGCATCGTTGGAGAATTAAAAAAAGCTGTAAAACAGGATTAACTTTATGATAAAAAATATCCCATATAAGTTAATCTTAGCAAGATTTTTTTAATCGCCTATAAACAATACATCTGAAACAGTCTTTGGTTTGGGAGTCGTATTCAGTGTTTTTTCTACCGATACTAATAAACCATCCTTTGTGCCTTCAATTGCAGTTATTCTTTCATTTTCGACAGTAATGTCAGGTTTGTCAATTACGAATTCTGAACCTGAAAGTTTATATAGATTGCGGTCGAACCCATAAATCATATATACATTTTTTCCGGTAAAAGTCAGGCTTTTGTAATTTCTGGAGGTGCCCGAAACGATTGGAATAGAAGTGGGAATTGCCAGATTAGCTTTTACAAGCACAATTTCGGCACCTTTAAACTGATAAATATCAATAACATCAGCATCGTAATGACGAATTACAATAAAAGGTTGTTCAGTATTTGCAGGATTTTTATACACATACACAAAATGCTTGTAACTATAACTTCCTCCGGTTCCAATAGTGCCAATCGCTTTTGAAGTAACAGTGCTAAATGCATCTCCATCGTAACTGATCACATTTACCTTCCCGTTTGCTGGAGTATCATCGTAACTGAGATATGCCCAGTAAATCTTATTTTCATTTCCGGCTTTTAAAGCATCATTGGTTGTTGGTATTTTTTTTAGAACACCCTGAACATAATCCATTGCGCTTACAACTTCACCGGACCATGTATAATTCGATGGATTGTACGTATAAAGCATCGGATGTCCGTAATTATCATTAAAGCCCAGACTCATTATCACCCATTTATTTTTGAAATAAAACATATAACCGGTTACCGAACTCGAAGCGTACGGACCGTTGTGAGTGTTGAGGCTGTGATTGTGAAAACTTAATCCTGAAATGCCATAGCCACCTCTTTCGCCTCCAGTTCCGTTGTAAGAAACAAGTTGATTGTTAATTAACTCAAAATCATCGGTTAAATATTTGCTCTGAAAATTCAGTTTTGGCGAAACTGCCGGATTGATATAATCACCCTGACAGTTTAGTACAGCTCCGGTGCTGTTCATACTTGTTTCAGCAACATTATACTGAGCGATAAGTGTTATATTTCCGTTATTTTCTATTATCCGATATATTCTGGCGCTGTGATTGTTGTAGTTTTGGTTGTTTTCGTCGGTTGGTTCAAAATTATACAGCCTGAATTTAAATGTAACACCTTTTGATTGGTAAAATGTTTTTGCAGGATTAATTTCCTGAGCTATGTATCCCTTGTTATTATTGTTAATATCCTTTGGATCAGTACAGGAATACAAAAAAACTATTATTACGGTTATAAGTGAAAATGAAATTAAGTTTCGTTTTTTCATCTGTTTGTTTTAATTTTATACATTCAATTTGAAATAACAATCACTTTAAATAATTGTTTAGCAAATTATAAATCTTATGAAGAATGATTTTAATTGCAATTTTCAACTTTTCTTCCAATTTGAACAGATTATATTCCTTGAATTAGCTTATTGAAATTAAATTTGCATTCGTTAGTTTCAGATTTTACAGCAAAATATTTCATTACCATGATAAATCGACTTTTACTGCTTCTTTTATGCTCTACCGTTAATTTTTTTGTTTACTCACAGGAGTTGCCATCAAAAAAAGAAATATTATCGGTAATGAAATTGGTAAATAATTACTGGATTTCTCAAAACCCTGTTCCGGGCAACAATCAATGGGCACGTGCGGCATATTTTACAGGAATTATGGATTTTTATAAAGTTTATCCTAAGAAAAATTACCTCGATTACATGAATTTATGGGCAAAAAATAATAACTGGGCTCTAAACGGTGGAAACTCAACACGCAATGCCGATAACCAAACCTGTGGTCAGATTTATATCGATCTTTACAATATGGATCCTGAAAAACAGAACTACAAAATTGCAAACATTAACGCTAGCATTGATAATATGGTGAATAGTACAAAAGCCGACGATTGGTGGTGGATTGATGCTTTGTATATGTCAATGCCGGTTTTTGCACGTTTGGGAGTTTTGTACAACAACAATAAGTATTTTGATAAAATGTATGAACTCTACACCAATACAAAGGTTACCCGAAAATTGTATAATACTTCTGAAAACTTATGGTATCGCGACGAATCGTTCGATCCGCCCTACTATACTCCTAATGGCGAGGATTCGTACTGGTCGCGAGGGAATGGCTGGGTAATTGCAGCGCATGTGCGTACATTACAATTATTGCCTGAAAATCACATCAACAGGAATGAATATATCGAAACTTTCAAAGCAATGGCAGCGGCTCTAAAAGCACGTCAACAAGCCAATGGATTTTGGAATGCAAGCCTCGACGATCCTAAAGATTATGGCGGACCGGAAACCAGCGGAACAGCATTTTTCACATATAGCATTGCATGGGGAATTAATAATGGCTTACTCGATTCAGCAAGTTATTATCCGGTAGTAGTACGTGCCTGGAATGCACTTGTAAAAACTTCGGTTCAAAAAAGCGGATTACTTGGTTATGTTCAGGGAGTGGGTTCGAATCCTTCATCTTCACAACCTGTAACAGCAAGTTCTACTGCCGATTTTGGTGTTGGCGCATTTCTACTTGCAGGCACCGAACTGTTAAAACTTGCCAAAGGCGAAATGCCTGTTCCGTCCGATTTTTTTATCACTTCAGCAAAAGCTATTACCAAAAACAAGGTTCAGGTAACTTTCAGTAATTCTTTTCAGAATACAACAGCTCTTAACGCATTGAACTACTCTATCAAAGACATCAACATAAAAAATGCAATAAAGGGAAAAAATGACAGTACGGTAATTTTGGAAACATCTGATTTAAAACACGGATCCTATATTTTGGAAGTAAAAAATGTACAGTCGATAAACGGAGAAATAATTGAAGATGGCGACAACATTTCATTTGTTTATTCCGGAATAGTAAATATCACTGCGAGCGGCTACGAAACAGGCACATCAAACACACCGGACAAAACCATGGACTTCGATCTGGGTACACGCTGGTCGGCAAATGGCGCAGGACAATGGATTTTGTACGATTTGGGCGAAACAGTTACAGTACATTCTGTAGAGTTGGCATTTTTCAACGGAGCTTCGCGCCTGGCGTATTTTTCAATAGGGCTTTCCGAAGATGGCGAAATATTTAACGAAGTATATAACGGCGCTTCGAGCGGTAAAACTACAGAACTCGAATTGTATGATTTTGAAGATAAAAAAGCACGATTTGTAAAAATTACCGGATATGGAAACTCACAAAGTACGTGGAACAGCATTACAGAAACACGCATAAATTTTACAGTAAACGCGACTTTTATCGGAAGTTTATATCAAAACTCTCAGTTAATTATTTACCCACAACCACTGAAAGAAAATGTTATACATCTAATAAATTCCATTCCAGAAGTTCTTTCATGGGAATTAAAAGATTTAAACGGAAGATTAATTGACACAGGAACAATTGACACAGATTTGAACCGAATTGTATTAAATCAAAAACCTACAACAGGAACTTATTTGTTGAGTTTAATTGGGAAAAATTCTATAAGTTTTAAATTAATTGTAAATAATTGAAGATTTTAAGTGCTAAATAATTAGCTTATTCTTATTAATAAATGTTGAATTAAACAAAAAAACTTACCGATTTTTACTGAGAGTAATTGTAACCTTTTCAGCTTTACCTCCAAGCGGGGGGTTGAGTTTTGACAACTGAACATCGATTTTTTTTACACTATTGAATTTAGTAAATACTGCATTTATTATTCTGTTACCGGCATGTTCGATAAGTTTTGAAGGTATGGTCATTTGTTCCTTAACTACTTCGTAAACTTGTTTATAATTTAGCGTATCATGCAGATCATCCGACACTTCAGCAATCGAAGTATCCACATCGAGAATTACAGTAACCAGATAGGTATTTCCTAACTCCTGTTCATGCTCCAAACAACCGTGATATGCATGAAACTCCATATTTTCAAGTGTAATTTTACTCATTTTGATTTAACTGCATTGATATTTAACTTCATTGTTATGAACGGCGTTGATGTGAACTTCGTTTTTTCAAATTTTCAAATTCCGAATTTTCAAATTTATTTAATCACTTCACTTTCAAAATCGCCATCGTGTACATAAGTTCTGATAATATTACCTGTTGTTACCTGTTTTACGGAGGTAATTCTCTTTCCTGCAATGGTAGAAATGGAATATCCATGTTTCAACAAAAATGCAGGTGAATGTGACTCGATACTTTTTTCAATAAGATTCAACCAATTTTGCCGATATTGTATAATGCTTTTAGTGAGCAATTTAAGTTTGCCTACATGTTTTTGTAGCAATAAACGTTTACGATTTATTTTTGAACTTAGCAGACTTTTAATTTGCCATTTAAAAGTATCAACTTTACGGTTTTCTATGACTATCTTTTCATTTAGTAAGCTGAAAATATTCACAGCAACAGATAAAACTTTTGATTCTGTCTCTTGCATTTTTTCGGTTAGAAGCGCAGCAGCTGCAGTTGGAGTTTTGACCGAAGTATTTGCCACCATATCAAGTACAGTAGTATCGCGCTGATGACCGATTCCGGTAATTATTGGAAGTGGAAATTGTGCACAATTCAACGCGAGATTGTATGAATCGAAACAACTAAGGTCGGTAGAAGCACCTCCACCACGAATGATAACAACTACATCAAACAAATCGGCATTTTCATAAATTTTTTCAAGCGAGGCAATAATTGAATTTTCAGCTAGTTCGCCCTGCATAATAGAAGGGAAAAGATGCGTATAAAAGGCAAATCCAGAAATTTCAGAATTTAGCTGATTGCAAAAATCTTCGTACCCTGCAGCTGT
>CAZDSY010000084.1:0-13790 GCA_964508285.1 uncultured Paludibacter sp. | reverse complement strand
TATCCGTAAGTTGTACGTAAAAGTAATAACCATTGGCAGAAACCGAACCGGCAAAGAAGATAGTAAAGAGTAATGCTGCCATTATTTTGGTAAAATTATGGGTAAAAGTATTTTTCATAATGTACCTGATTTTAATGTGAATGCAAATATATATATTTAAAAAACAAATTACTCTCCCCAGAGTTTAAAAAATATGCTTTTTATTTTAATTATGAGAGTTAATTATTATTATCCGGAAAATTACAATTCAAATAATTTAAATGGATTAGTTATAAACATAAACTATCTCATTGGGCTAATGATTTTTACTATTCGCACTATTTTGGTTTTTATACTCCATCGGTGTCATGCCAAAACGGGTTCGAAAGCATTTGGCAAAATATTTGGTGTCAGAAATTCCTACCATATATGAAACTTCTTTAACCATATATTGACCTGAAATTAGAATTTGTGCTGCCCGTTTCATTTTCATCTCCCTGATAAATTCAACAGGTGCCATGCCTGTTAGACTTTTAATTTTCTTAAAAAACACGGAACGACTCATACCTGCTTCTTTTGCAATATCATCAACTACAAAATCGTAATTTTCCATATTCTCTTCGATTACATGCAATACCTTTTTCATAAATTCCTCGTCGTGCGATGTAAAAACAAAAGGCTCAGGATTGAAATTCATTGTACCGGTTCCTACATTCATTCGACTGGTGATAATTTCATTGAGCAAACGTCGCTGCTGAATTAGATTTGAAATTCGAGCCTGAAAGTACAGAACACTGAAAGGTTTGGTTATATAATCATCTGCACCATAAGCCAAACCTTCGAGTTTGCTTTCGATAGTGGTTTTGGCTGTTAACAAAACTACCGGAATATGACTTGTATTTCGATTTGTTTTCAGTTTCTGGAGTAATTCTATACCATCCATACCCGGCATCATAATATCACTCACAATAAAATCAGGTGTAATTTCATTTGCCAACTCCCAACCTACCGTTCCATCTCCTGCCTCATAAACAATATATTCGTTTTCGATAATTGAGCGAATAAAAGAACGCAAATCATCATCATCTTCTACAATTAATACTGAAAATTTTTCATCTTGTGAACTTGTATCATTTTGTTTAATGGATACTTGTGCACATTCTGACTCATTATCCCTATTTTTTTCTTCTGTGTATGCTGCTAATATTTCTACATTTTTATCGAAATGTGCTACTCCACGTTGAAACGAAACAGAAAAAGTACTTCCCTTGCCGGGTTCACTTTCAAATGATAATTTTGCTCCATGCTTATCGGCAAGTTCTTTTACAAGCGATAATCCTATTCCTGTACTTGGTTTACTTTTATCATCACTTAAAGATGCAAAACGTACAAACAAATTTTTTTGTTTCTCTTTGGGAATACCAATTCCTTGGTCTGTTATAGAAACAGTTACAGTTTTATCGTCAGAATAAGTTACAACTTCAATAGATTTTCCGGCTGGGGTAAACTTGAATGCGTTTGATAGTAAGTTCATCAGTATCTTTTCCAAACAATCAGGATCGAGCCATACTTTATCATCGGAAGTTTTGTTGGTGAACACTAATTTTACATGTTGATTTTCTGAAACTTCGGTAAAATTTTCGCAAATTTCCCGTACAATACTACTAATTTCAACTTCACGCACTTTAAGATGTAGAAACTGAATTTTTCGGAAATCGAGTATCTGATTTACTAATCGTAACATTCGCGAAGTGTTCTGTGCAATCGTTTTAAGATGTTTTTTTACTCCCTCTGGCGTTTCCTTGTCGTTTAACAAAAAATCAACCGGAGCAGTAATCATAGTGAGCGGTGTGCGAATTTCGTGTGAAATATCAGTAAAAAAACGCAGTTTCATTTCGGACATTTTCTTTTCGAGTTCCACATTGCCACGCAGTCTGTAAATTGTATAAAGGATGTGAACTACCAACAGTACAATACCGATAAAAATGAATAAATAGAGTAAGTATGCCCAAATGGTTTGCCAAAACGAAGGTAAAACTTCAATTTCAAGCGTTCTTTCATTATCCATCCATACTCCTTCGCTATTGGTTGATTTTACTTTGAAAACATATTTCCCTTTCGGGAGACTTGTGTAATTGGCAGTTCTTTGTTTTTGTACATAATTCCAGTTCTCATCGAGCCCTTCAAGCTTATAAGCATACAAAATATTTTCCGGATCTACAAAATCGAGAGCAGCATATTCGATAGTGATAAAATTTTGGTTATGCTTAAGTTTTAATCTGGATAATGCGTTAATATCATTCGCAAGCGGTGAATTTTCAACTCCCGGTTCTACATTTTTATTAAAAAGTTGAAACCCAGATAGAGCTATATATGGTTTGTAACTACTGTTAATAATTTGAGCCGGCGAGAATCTGACTATTCCATCAGAAAAGCCGAAAACCATATTATAGTTTCGCAATTTAACTGTCGAAGCTTCTGAAAAGTTACTGTATGCCATCATTCGTTTTACTTCGGCAAAATTTTCGAAAACTTCCTTTTCCGGATCGAATTTGGAAAGATTGTTTTCGGTTGTTATCCATAGTTTACCGAACTCATCCTCAATTACTGCAAGTGTAACATCCGAAGGTAATCCATCTTCGGTAGTGAATGCATCAAATTTTAAAGGGAACCCTGATTTGTCAAATTCAGTCACTTTGTTAAGCCCACCACCAAAAGTTGCAAGATACATTTCTCCTTTTCGGGTGATGCAAATACCATGCACATCATTATTCATTAGACTTTGGCTATTGCCGGGTTGACGTGAATATTGCTTAAATAGGATATTTTCCGGCGCATCGAATTTTGCCGGAAACATAAGTAAGCCGGCAGTTGAACCAACACAGATATTACCCTGTGCATTTTCTGTAATAAAGCGTAAACGAAAAAATGTATCAACAGGATAATTTTTCAGATTGTTGCGGTGGCTCACAAACAATAATTTTCCATCAGTATTTTTTTTTACAAGATTCAGACCACCTCCATAAGTTGCAATCCAGATATTTCTTCTGCTATCCTGAAAAATGCTGTAAACACTATTGTCGGTCAGGCTATAAACATCAGAAGGATTATTGGAGAAATGCTCTAAACGTACTTTAATATCAGTTTGGTTGTTATGCAGTAAAAATACACCGCTCCCTTTGGTTCCAAACCATAAATTTCCAGCATCGTCCTCCATAGTGCAGTAAACCATAGCAGGCATAAAAGCATCCTTCACAATATTTCCGTTAGCATCCAGACAGCCTTTTCGCTTGCCGGCAGCATCATAAATTGTTAGACGCCGATCTTTTGTAGCAATCCACAAATTACGTTTACTATCTTCAAAAACACATCGCACATCGTTGACAGTAACTGAATTTTTCTCGTTATTTATTTTTTGAGTTTTAAAAAACTGCTGATCGAAAACCACTTTTTCCAAACCATGAGACCGCGTGCACATCCATAGATTTCCCTGTATATCGGAACATGCTGAATGAATGATATTGGAAAAAAACCATTTTCCTTTATGACGCGAATTAAAAAAAGGTTCGAGCTGCTCGGTGGTATGATTGTAAAGCGAAAATCCACCACCTTTCGGTTGAATCCATAATCGACCCTTGATATCTTCGAAAACCATAGTACGCGGTGGGAAAACTATCGTAGCCGGATCATCTGTTTCAATATTATAGTATCTCAATGAGTTAGTGCTAAAATCGAAACGGAAAATTCCCACATTTTCAGTATCGAACCACATGTACCTGTTTCCGGTAAAAAAAATCTCGGATATTCTGTCTGATTTAAGTTCCGGCGAGTTCGTACGATTGAATTTTTCCGCTTTCTTTCCCGCTGGATCAAAAACTATAAAACCATCACTCGATGTAACCGCTACTAGTTTTTGGCTGTTAAATGCCTTTATCTGTTTAATAGAAAATTCTGTCGGTAACTGAATTAAATTAAATTTTCCATCGAGTAAATTATAACGCCAAATGCGCCCATTATCCGAACCAAAATACAGTAAATTATCCGTGCTGAGTCCAGCATAAAAAACCTGATTATCACTAGTGTTATCAGTATTATTTTCGTAAAAAAAAGGTTTTGTTTCGTAGTTTTTACCATTTACAAACCAAACCCCGTTATCCGTCAACAACCAGGAATTTCCATTTCTATCTTCGATTACAGCATTTACAGTTTGTGCTTTAATATTCCCGATTGTAAAATCAAAATTGATGGTGTTAAACAAGGAGTCGGACACTAAAATACAACCATTCTTTTCAGAAAAAAGCCAGACTTTACCACTTGGTTTAATATCAATGTGGGTTGCCGTAAAGGGGTTTTTCTGTAAATCGCGAACCAACTGTACACCCCAGAATTTTCTTGTATTGGGATTAAAACAGTGAATTTCACCATCGTAACATTTAAACCAGATACGACCATAACGATCATCGTAAATTCGTTCAATACGGTTACTGCGCATAAAATACGTTTCACCCGCACGCACCTTGTAGTTGTGAAAACGGTAACCATCAAATTTGCTCAACCCATCCCAAGTCCCAAACCACATGAAACCATTTCTATCCTGCAGCATATCCATTATGGTATATTGCGGCAAACCATCCTCTGTAGAATAATGACGGAAATGGCAGACAGGTTCAGCCTGCAGAATTATATTGAAAACTAAAAAAAGGAGTGTTGTTAAAGTGTTTTTCATGTACCGAAAATTGTTACAACACAAAATTAAACAATAATTTATGTGTTGCAACAAAAAATCAGTTTAACATACCTTATTGACATATTTCACCACAATAAATTTTTTTTTTAAAAATCAAGAATTAAAGTAGTATGAATTAAATTCCCCATTTTGCTCCTACAGCATCGGTGGGTTTGCTGGTCAGGTTGTTTTTATATTTTAAAACGATAAAGTAATAATACATTGTGCCCGATGCAGCTGTAGTATCTTCAAAGGATTCGGTTTTCGCATCAGTTTCTTTTAGCAAAATTGGTTCACCATTTTCAACCGACCTATAAATTAGCGCTGAAAGCAAATTTTCAGATACTGGTATGTTCCATTTCAGTATGATTTTTTTGTCGGAAGGAATGGCAGTTACATTTCCGGGTTGCAGCAAGGGATCAGCTTTGAACAGTATGCCGGCTTTTTGGCTCATGCTTCCGGTGTCGGTAGTATCTTCGCCCACACACTGAACGCGATAAGTATAATATCTGCCCGGGAGTACAAGTGAATCGACAAATGAGTTATTTGAAAATCCTGTTTCAGCTATTACTTTTTCGGGCGATTCTGTTTGATTGTTTAGATCTGTTTTTCTGAAAATTCTATATGCAGTTACTCCTGAGTGTGTTTTTGCAGCATCTGACCAGGTAAGAAGTACAGCGTTATTGTTGATGATCGCATTTACATCGGTAGGAATTGGCAATCGTCCACCACTGTAAGCTACATTTGTACGTTTGCTTTTTGGACTAATGTTGTAGGATGAATTTACTGAAGCAACTGCGTAGCTGTAAACCGCCGAATTCATTGTTGTGGGTAAAGTGTCGGTATAAATGAGATCCTGTTTATCTGAAATTAGCATACGTGGCATTTGTTCCAGAGGTGCTGTATATCCGTCACCCCGATAAATATAAAATGCTCTGGCATCGCTGTCAACGTTTCGAAATTTTAGCGTAACTACATTGCCCTTTCGGGTTGCCACCAAATCCTGAGGTGGAATGTTGTTAGGCTTTTTACCTTCGAGAATTGCGGGTACGCGCGGACTTGGCAAACTGCTCCCAACTCCGGTATTAATTGCAATGTAGTAATAGTTTACCTTGGAAGGTTTTATGTTTTTTCCATCGAAATACTCTCTTGTTTTGGGACTGACCGAAGCAATTAATTCATATTTGCCGTCGTACTCATCCGAGCGATAAATATCTATTGTATTCACATTCATTCGATAATCAAAATCCCATTTCAGCAAATTTCCTGCTTTTTCGGGCTGAGGGGAAGCCTGAAATTTAGTAATCAGACCAACATCGGCGGCTTTGGCTACATAATAAATATTCAGAGTGTCGGACATAAAGCCTTTGTTTGCTAAAGCATCGTAGGGTTGGGCTCGATAACTATAAGTTAAACCCTTTGTTGCAGTTTCATCTGTTAAAACCGCTACCATTTTGTTATTCTGTATTGTGTAAAATAGTTTTGCAGGTACTTTCTGAAAATTATTGACTAAATAAGCCGAGCGGTAAAGTTCAATTCCGCTTGTTTGAGCCGGATTTGATACTTCATAACTTATGCTGATAGAGTTTTCGTTCAGTTTAAACCTTACAGGTATTGCTTTTAAATCAGGCTGTTTGGCAGGAAATGATACAGATATTTCACTGATTTGCGACAATGACCCATTTTTATTCAACCGTTTGATACGATAACTATAGACACCTGCTTCCCGAATTCCTTCGTCGAACCAGCCTGTACGCGCAACATATTGATAGCGAGGATCGGTGCTGTAAGCATACAGCGAATCGATCGTAGCTGATTTTTGAATTCTGTCCCAAACAAATGCAATTGTTGATGTTTGAACGGATGTTATTGCTTCAATTACTACAGGTAATTGCATCAAAGCTGCTTTACATTCCATATCGTTTTGTGGAGCTTTCAGTTCAGCCACAGGTTTCCAAGAGTTAGTTCCGGTTTTTTTCTCAATAATGTAGGAGAAATTTTTGGGAATTTCTTTTCCGCAAAAAACGAAAATACCGGTCTGATAGGCTTTGCTTTCAAACTGAGCATTGATTTTTTGAGATAAGCCTATCATCAAAATCACACTAAATAAAATATAGTTGGCTGATTTCATATCAATTATGAATTACATGTATAATAAAAATATGTTCTTACGGACATACAAGTTTGTCTCCATCGCTTCCAAATGAAAAATTGAATCCGCTTCCACTTACTCCTGCTTTAGCTGACAAAACACAATTCACCGATTTTGAAGCTGAAACTGTTTTAAAGCCCAAATCCTGTTCAATCTTGGCTTCGAAACCAAGTTGTGTTGTAGTGTAGAAATGACTATTTTCTTTAGGTATGGCAAATACGAAACCAACTTTACCATCACCCTTTACGCCACCGGAAATGCTTGTGCCCGTTATTGCGGAAAGTCCGGCGCTAACATCGGCATGCACAAATCCTTCGGCTCCGGTTTCAAAGTTACCCGGAACATAATTGACATAAAAACTGCCTCCAAGTAAAGCAACCGCTCTTACATATCCATCGGCAAGTACAAACCCGAACGATTCTTCGAAGTTGATTATCTCCCGACTTGCAGTAAAATAAAAACCCGACAACTGTGGATGTTTTATTTTATAACAAGTGTTTACCACAGCCGGGTTCATACATGCATTGGTAACTCCCCACAGTTCATCGGTAAGTGGGTGATAGCCAGCCATCATACCTAAATTATATATTCCTGCAAGTATTCCCATAGGCAAAAAAGCACGCATGCCTCCGGCAATATAAAATCCGTTTCCGCCAAAACAAGTGCCCATCGATGCTTTATAAACTATCACCGAACCAAGCGTAATGCCACCCGGAACATCAACTACCAAGGTTCCTCTGAGTTCTTTGGCTTTAAAGTCGAAACAAGTAGTAAATGTCCCAAACGAAGTGTTATTGGAAACTTTCATTTCGTCGGAGTTGGCACTTACATCGCCCAGCACTTCAAAATTTACTTTTGTGGGCGACATATTGTCATCTGTTTTTTCATTGCCGGTCATTTCTCCACTGTACTTCAGGGTAGTCCAGTCGTTGTTTTCCACCGTCATACCACCACTTTCAATTTTAAGACTGAAACCTTTATTCGAAATTTTTGGTTGTTCAATGCCATCCGGTTCATTTTCGGCAAGTTGCGTAATCCAGTCTTTTTGAAGCATAACTTCGTAAACAGGTGTTCCGCTGTTGCGGGCATAAAACGTTGCCGGCAAAGGATTAAATGTCAAATCGGGTTTTTCCAGAACGCGTCCTTTAATAGTAACTAAATTATTATCAATGTTAATTTCTTTTTTCTTAGCTTCGAAATGAACAAATCCTTTTGCTTCGAAATCGGTGGAAACTTTTTCGAATGTTGGGGTCGAATTCGGATCGGACCATTTGGCAGTAAGCATAACATCGCTCATACGTGGTGCTCCTGTGTGCAAAAGTCCTGAAACGTTAATGTAATTTGGCCCGTTAAATAAGGTAAGTGGCTCAAATCGTGCTACTTTATTACCAAAAAGCAAAGGCTTGTCCTCTTTTTGCATCATTTGCACAATCATTTCGTTGTTGCTCAAAATTTCGATATAATTCAAATCGATACGATAATTATCAGGCAAACCTTTAAGTTTTGGAAGTGATGCTACTTTCTCGCTACCGGAACCCAATAAACTGAAATTCCAGTGCGGTTGGATATCGGTTCCCACTTTGTATTCGTAATTGAGCTGAGGTTTTTTTCCGGCAGCAATGGTCAATGGGAATTTTCCGCCTGCTAAACTAAGATTTTTCAAATTCGCCCTCATGATAAACATATCGCTGCGAAGCACGAACGTATCTACCGGAATATCGACAATATTTGTTTTAATTATACTGTTGTGGCTTAAAATACCTCCTTCTTTAGTGCTGAACGTCCAATCACGAATTTCCAGCGTCCAGTCTTCAAGTTTCAACTGAATGGGTGTGGCTGATGAAGCAGGCTGCAATTTGTTTTCATCAAGTATTATTTTTGGTATTACAACTTTGAAATTCTCGGGTTGTGCGTTGGCTATATGGCACGTAAGCGTTGTATTCAGATGTATTTTGCCGTTTTCGTCGATGAAACTTTTAACCGGATCGGCTTTTGCCTTGAAATTAATCAGTTTAAATTCAATGGAATCAGCTTTGTTGTTGCATAAATAATACACCGGTTTTGCCTGTTGTTTGTAAGTTGAAATTTTTGTGCCGATTCCTTGAAGGTAAGTATTGGCGTCGCGAAACGATTTGTCCACCGATTCCGTTTCGGTAAAGGCACTTGTGGCAACACTCACTTTATTGTCAATTTTTGAATTGTTCAGGCGTGCCAGATAAAACTTGCTTCCCGTAAAATCGAGGTAGCTGCTCGGGTAATTAAACGAGTTGTCTTCAATTTGCAGATAACCGTCAATTTTTCCCAGATTATTATCACGTGTAAACTGCAAAGGCTTTGTATTGAACAAATTAGGTATATTATTGGCAGATAGTTTCACATTGTATTTATCGATGTACGATAATTTAAGGTCAGTAATTCCCGGTATTTTTACTGTATTTTCGTGCACTACTGCATAACTCGAATTATCAGCTGCAGTTTTAATATCGAACAACACATCTTCTACCCGCAGCACTTTATTTATTTCATTCAGTGTAAAGTCGCTAATGGCTTCGGTCCAGTGTACTAATCCTGTTACTTTTATTTGCGACTGACTAACCGGTGTGATTTTTTCGACTGTAAGCGGAAATCCATACAATTTGTTAACCAGAGCCGTGCCAAACGAAGTCAGATTCAAATCTAACTGCGCATTTCCGTTTTTGATATCAGCTTGTTGCTTATCGCCCGAAACGGTAAATGTAGTATCGATAGTTGCAATAACATTAATTTTCTGATTATTAACAGGAACGCCTTTTAAAGTATATTTTCCGGCAGCATCGGTATAAGCTACAACAAGGTTTGCATCGCCGGAGACCGAACCTGTTGGTGAATTTGCAGGAGGAAGATTTGGATTAAATTGATAATTGCCAGGGTTATTTTGATTTATCTGTACTGCACCTTGCGAGTTGTTCACATTACTCGATGGAGAGTTTGACTGCAAAGCATAGTTTATGTTGTTTGGCGATGAAGAGCTGTTTTGTACCTCAAGATAAACGCGCGCATTTTTCACAGGTTTTCCATCCAACTTTACTGTTCCTTTTATTTCACTTCCTTTTTCAAGAATTACATCCACGTTTACAAAGTCTCGTGTTTCTTCATTTTTAAGATTCAGTGTTTTTGGTATGTATCCCTGTCCCTCCGGTCCGTTTATTACAAAAGTGTAATTATTGACCGAAACGTTTTCAAACTTAAACTGAGCCCTTCCATACTGATCAGTTTTAACAAGGGTTTCGCCGAGTTTTATTGTTGCATCTTTTACACGAACATTTTGAATAACATTCTGAACTCCGGTTTTGGTAAACACATTCAACTGTATGCGGTGTTTTCTTCGGTAAAGATTTATATTCCCTAAATTGATAAGTTGTTTACTTTCATCGGCTTTGGTAAGTACGAGCGTAGTATCGAACCAGGCTACATCTTTGGGAATGATTTTAATCTTCACACCGGCTTTTGGGGCTATCGGAATGGTAAATACACCTTTGTCGGCTATGTTAGTTTCGTACACTTTTCCGGAGTCAACCTGAATATACGATGGTACAAAAACCGGATTATCGGTATTGGAAGCACCCGGAGTGTATTCAAATGCATCGGCATTGAGCAGTTTTCCTGTAACCTGAGCGGTTGGATAAAGAGTGAGAACAGGTGCGTTTTGTGTGCCGGTTTTCATTAAAACCACTTTGTACGATGGTTGATTCCCGTAAGTATAACCATCGGCAATTGCCGAAAAGTAAGCTGAATCAGGATTTAAATCGCCTTTATTAAACTTGAAATAAATTGAGGTGGGCATTTCATCCAACAGAAATTCGGCATAACCATATTTGTCAACTGCCTTTGAATTATAGTAGTTTGTTGTTGTTGGTTTTGTCTGGCTTTTCGACAGAACTACACGTGTATTTCTGTCCGTTGTGAGTGGCTTGTTACTTCCCGATTCTCGTACGTGTGCTAAAATCCGACTTTTTAGAGGACTCAGATATAATTGCACATTTACTACTGGGATTTCAGGATTAGCCCAATCGGTAGTTTTATCAGTAAATTCAGGGATTAATTCAATTTTTTCATCAAACGATTTACCCGAAGTATTTACAGTGCTTGAGGATTGCACGAGATAGTTTTTATATTCCGACTGCAATAAAGCCGTCAGATTATTCACCCCACAATTTTTTTTCTGTCCCGGAAGAGGTACTCCGCTAAATTCCTTAACAAGTTGCGAAGGCCAGAGTTGTTCAAATTTAGGCAGATTAGTATTATCTTCGATATATACCGGACTTACCAGTTCTTTGTACAAATATTTTCCATCGCCTTCACCCAAAGGTAAATTAGCCGGTTTATCATTTTTTCTGAAAAGAGTTACCTGAATATTTCCCAACAGAGGGTCTTTGGTTTCATTATCAAAGGTAGTTGCAACAACTCTGAACTCTTTCACATAATGAGTAATATCGATGGGTGTGGTCATGCTTTCGAAAGGCTGTATTTCAATAACTTCCCTCGATGGATAATAATAATCCGATTTATCGCCATCGATTACAATTCTGAATTGTCGTCTGAATGAATCATATTTTGTCGATGTTGTGGAATTTTCAGGAGTTGGTTCTGCTGCCGGTGCAACTGTTGAAGGATTCGGTCCGTGAATAATTTCATCCTCCAATGGTGAAAACATCATTCCTCCACTCATTGCAGCGCCGGCTTTATTTCCAACTTGCGAGCCTTTGAGTCCTTTTACCTCAAAACTTTGCGTGGCAGCATCAAAACTCACACCCGCATTTCCTTTGAGTGAATTCTGACTGTTGGCAAAACCATCATTAAATTGATTCATCGGATTTACAACTTCTTCTCCTGTTATTTCTCCTTTCAATTTATCTTTGGCTGTTTGTCCGGTCACCGGAGGTTTACTGCTTCCTTCGCTGTGAATAACTTCGCCGGCTCCCAAATCACCTTTCTTATTCAAATTGACAACTTCTATGGAAAAATTTCCTTCACTATCGGTAACTCCTTCGGCCATAGTGGCATACTGATCAACCAACGGAATTTTATTATTGGTGCCATTCTCCACAAATGCCGTATATTCCCAATGCGCTCCCATGCCAAAGTTCGGCGTTTGTGAATTTTTAACTGCCCCGATTGATACATTTTTTTCGTCAACATAATCGACTATGACCCGAAAATGGGTATTTGCCAAGGGACGTTTCACAATGTTTTTATCCGATTTCCAGACATAAAACAACCTTCCCTTAATGAGTGATGTAGGAGGTGTGCACGAGGTTATGGAGTAATCTGTCTTAACAAAACGGTAATAAGCATCTTCCGTTTCAGTATATTGTGGCAACGGTAAATAAAACGGTTTTTCCTCAGCTACAAATTTCCCGGAATCCACAAAATTGGTTGTCGAATAGCCTTTTGTTATTTGCATAACAGCATTGGCAATTAATTGGCTGTTCTCAACTGTTAAACCTGCATTATTCACAATATTATTCATATTGTTTTCGACGTTTTTTATCCCAACTGAATTTTTTGCATTTACAGGATTGAGAAAATCTTTCAGGTTTTTGATGGCTAAAATATAATACTCTTCGGCTTGTTTGTTTGTTGAAAGCAGATTGTTAAAGGTTACATACGTGCTGTCCTTTTCTCTAACGGTGGTTCCGAGTGCCACCACTGTTATGTTCGAAAGTTTATTTTTATTGATTATGCTCGATTTTGTGATGTTCCCCTCGTAAATTGGAATGTTTTCTTGTTTGTTTTTTCGGTAAAGAACTACAGGTATTCCTTCGGCTATGGTGTCTTTTCCTTTAGTGTCTTCTCCCACAGTATATATGTACGATTGTTGATTATCAACTGCCTGATTGCTTGAGTTAGTAAATAAATTTTCTTTATCGGTTAATGAAACGGATAAACCTTTTTCATCTCTGACCAGACTGTATGATTTGAATTCCTTCCGAACATTTATTTTCAACTGATAAGCATATGTTTTTGCAGTCAGATATCCGAAATTCACTGTCGAATCTTTTTTGCTTACAGGCACAGTTTTCATTCCAAAATCCTTATCCACATAATAATTATTTGCTAATTTAATACGGTAACTAATGGAATCGGTGTCGAAATACTTTTGGGGAACTGAAAGTTTTGCACTTAATTTGCCCATACTGTCAGTTTTGAAAACTGCTGAACTTATTTTTACATAATTTATTCCGTGAATATTTTCAGCCGGCAAACTGTTGAATAATTTACTTTTATCAGTACCAATAATATTGGCCGAAGTGGATGAATTTTGCATTTTGAATGCTTCTACAGTCACTTCTGAATTGATAACCGGAAAAATTTCAGGATTATTTTTAAAACCGTAATTGATAGTTGCCATCAACGGAATTTTAAAAGTTGGCGTTTCGTCGGCTACTTTCACGAAAACAAAATCGGGACTTACCAGAGTAACTACTTCTTTGTTTTTCGCATCGAATGCTCTAAGGGTTGCACGATACACGTCATTTGTAACAAAACCGGCTGCCATAGCCTGCGAATCGCTAAGTTGCACAAAATTTTTAATCATTCCGGTGCTGTCAACCTTCAAAAATTCAGCATTATAAGCAAATGCCGGACTATTTTTGACTGTGGTTTTTACTCTTTCAATGCTGAAAGTGTATTTTTTCAAATCTTTTTGCTGAATAATTTCTTTATCAGCTATGGTAACGGTGTCTTTGTTTTTAGTTTTCAGCCAGCACCAGTTAAGCAGCAAATCATTTTCATTGTTTACTTTAAGTGTGTCAGGTTTTCCATTTTCAGTTTTTTTTGGATTCAGAAAAAATATATTTTCTGTAGTCGTGGGTTTAATAATAACAGGTGGTTTGAAATTCCAACCGGGTAAGGCTTTGTACAAAAATTGCACAGGTTCGCTTTTTCCGTTGT
>CAZDSY010000083.1:0-13969 GCA_964508285.1 uncultured Paludibacter sp. | reverse complement strand
TAAATACAACAAAATTTATACTTGCACCATCTTCGTCAACATTGATGTTCGAAAAATAAAAATGTAACCTCAATGTTCTAAATGGACAAAATAATCGTAAAAAATATAATTAATTTGATATCAAATAAATTTGAATGATACAGTTTATTCACGATTCTTAATTTTTTGTACATCTTATTTTCGCTTTTGTTAATATGCTAATATGAATAAAATGCTTCACCATTTTTTATGTGTGAGGCATTTTTTCTGTTAATTTTCTACATAGGTTTAAAAATTTGCAACATTTTAGTTGTATATGCAACTTGAATGTTGCAAATAAAAATTCTTGTATTTGTTTCTTTCAAGGACGTTCGATTTTTTTTCGTACGTCTTTTTTTTGTGCCTATTAAAAAAACACAATTCAAGAGATAAAGCAATAAATAAATAAATAAATAAATTCTCAATTCAAAAAAATCTCAATCTGATTTTTTAAATTTTCAAAATGTAACTAAAAGCAAATATATACTTATAAAATGATATAATAAATACTTAAACACAAATAAAATGATATTTTAATTTGAAATTAAATTACTAAAAGACACATAATATTGATTCTAAGTATCAAAATGATTTACTTTGCAACGAAATAAAAATAAAAAGATATTTAAAACAAGAAATATATATCATAATGTAAATTTAAAATAAAAAGACAAATAAATAGATAATTTAATCACTAATCAATTAAAATTTTTTGGGTATGAAAAAAGTAAAATTTTTAGTCGTTGTATTAGCACTATCAAGTGCAGTAGTTTCAAATGCACAGTTTTCGACTGGTATCGATTTGGTAAGTAATTATGTTTGGCGTGGTGTTCAACAGGATTTAACTTATGGTAAAGGTACTCCTAACATACAGCCATCGCTATCATATACCTTAGGTAATCTTACAATAGGTACTTGGGGTTCATATGGAATTCTCGGTACTGTAAAAGAAGTTGATCTTTATGCAAGTTATGCAATTTCCGATTTGTTTTCTGTAACAGTTACTGATTATAACTGGAATTTTACAAAAAACTATTTTTCTTACAGTAAAGGTACTGATCATGTTTTTGAAGGTTCGTTAAACTATGCAGGTATTGAAGCTTTCCCATTAAGTTTATCACTCAATACTATGTTTTATGGTGCTGATCTTAAGGAAGATGGTTCGCAGGCATATTCTACATATTTTGAGTTGGGTTATCCGGTAACTGAATCTGCAAGTTTATTCCTTGGTGGTGCACTTAATGCAAGTCCGGCTTACGGTACAAATGGTTTTGGTATTACCAACGTAGGTCTTAAATTAAAAAAATCGATTGAGATAACCGATAAATTCAGTTTGCCATTATTTGGAGTTATTGGAGTAAATCCAATAGCCGGTGATGCGTTCTTAGTAGTTGGTGTATCGTTATAAAAAAATTTATATTAAACAATATAATTAAATGTATAACAATGACTTTATTGTCGGTTGAATTAAAATACAGTCAATAAATTTACAAAAACAAATTATTTATATGAAAAAAATTGAAGCAATAATTCGAAAATCACAATTCGAAGAGGTAACTGAAGCTTTACATAATGTAGGAATTGATTTTTTTACCTACTGGGATGTTACCGGAGTCGGTAACGAAAAAAAAGGAAATATGATTTTTCGTGCCACAGTGTATGAAACCCGACTTATAGAGCGACTTTATATTTCATTTGTATGTCGCGATAAATTTGTCGATGCTGCAACTGAAGCTATAGTGAAGGCAGCCCGAACAGGTGAACTTGGCGATGGAAAGATATTTATTTCGACAATCGATGAATCAGTCCGTATTCGTACCGGTGAAAAAGGCCCGGAATCGTTGTACATTAAAGAATAACAAATTTATCAACTTTAGAAAAAAATTAATAATTATGGATATAACAACATTAACAACAGGTTTGAACACTTTTTGGGTACTCATAGCAGGCGCATTGGTGTTTTTTATGCAAGCTGGTTTTGCGCTTGTCGAGGCTGGATTTACGCGTTCGAAAAATACATCGAATATTCTTTTCAAAAATGTAATGGATTTCAGTATAGGTAGTTTGGGTTTTTGGCTGATAGGCTATGGAATTATGTTTGGTGCAGGTAGTGGATTTTTTGGAAAATTCGAATTTTTTTCAACCACCGATCATGGCGCAGGTTTAGGAATCCCGAACATGGCATTTTTCTTTTTCCAACTTGTTTTTGCAGCTACTGCAGCTACAATAGTATCGGGTGCTATGGCTGAAAGAACCAAATTTGTTTCATATCTAGTTTACAGTGCTTTTATTACACTGATTATCTATCCTATTTCAGGACATTGGATTTGGGGTGGCGGTTGGTTATCGACACTTGAAATTCCTTTTCACGATTTTGCAGGTTCAACAGTAGTTCATTCATTGGGTGGATGGTTGGCATTATCAGGAGCAGTTGTTCTTGGTCCTCGTTTGGGAAAATATAAAAACGGGAAAGTATATGCTATTCCAGGCCACAGTATAACCCTCGCAGCATTGGGTGTATTTATACTTTGGTTAGGTTGGTTTGGCTTTAACCCCGGTTCAACTCTTGGTTTTGGTGATGCAAATCTTGTAGCTCATATTTTTGTTACAACCAATGGTGCTGCCGCAGCCGGAGCTGTATCAACGTTAATAACTACATGGTTAAGATACGGTAAGCCAAGTTTAAGTATGACTCTTAACGGTATATTGGCTGGGCTTGTTGCCATAACAGCCGGATGTGATATGGTTTCACCAGGTGGTGCTATACTTATTGGTCTTATTGCAGGTGTTTTAGTAGTATTTGCAGTGGAATTTTTTGATAAAATACTTAAAATTGACGATCCTGTAGGTGCCATTTCGGTACATGGTATTTGTGGGGCATTTGGTACACTTGCTGTTGGTTTATTTGCTCAGGATGGTGGATTGTTTTATGGCGGTGGTTTTGGTTTGTTAGGTTCACAGGCTATAGGTGTGTTGGCTGTTGCAGCCTGGGGTATCGGGCTTGGCTTAATATTGTTTACAGCTATCAAATACACTATTGGTTTAAGAGTTTCAGCTAAAGAAGAAGAAAATGGCCTCGATTATTACGAACACGGCGAAAAAGCCTATAATTAGATCAACTAAGGATATTGTTGTTTTTTTAAGGTAATGGTGTTTTTTTAATAAGAATTTCTTTTTAATTTTTGAATAATTTATTTCTGTTTGTTTACATTTTGTCAATTCTTTTTGAACTATCGCTATCATATTTTTTAATGTCATTGTGTTTAAAAATGAATCTATTTGTACTCATAATGATTAAATATTTTTTTATTATATAGAAAAATGAAATAAAAAAAAGAAAAATAATGACAAAATGTTTTGTAATTAAAATATATTTTGTACTTTTGTACTGTAAATATAATTTTAACCCATTGAATTGACACTTTAAATCTTAATTCAAAACTATTTGATAAATAATTCAAATAAAAGGTAATAAAATATCATTTTAAAACAATTTGAAAAAATGAAAAAAGTTGAAGCAGTTATACGAAAATCAAAATTTGAAGATGTAAAACAGGCATTACTCGATGCCGATATCGATTGGTTTTCGTATTGGGATATAACCGGTCTGGGAAAAACCACTGAAGAACAGATAGTACGTGGTCAAGTTTTTAAATCCGGCTATATACAACGAAGAATGATTTCAATCGTAATACGCGATGTGAATCTTGAAAAAACCGTGAATGCAATTTTAAATTCAGCATGGACAGGAGAAAACGGAGATGGAAAAATTTTCGTTTACGATATTGAAGAAACTTACAGAATCAGAACTCGTGAGTCCGGCCCGGGTGCACTTTACAATAAAGAGTCTTTTTAATTTAATTGTTCAAACTGAAATGAAAAAAATACTAACAATATTAATCGTAATGCTGATGATTTTTAGTCAGCAGATTGTCGCGGCTGAGTCAGTTGCAAAAGTTGATACCGGCGATACAGCATGGATGATAGTGGCAACTGCCCTGGTGCTTTTTATGTCTATTCCCGGACTTGCGATGTTTTATGGTGGTCTTGTGCGACGCAAAAATGTTTTAAATGTGTTGATGCAAGTCTTTATTCTGGTTGCTGTAATAAGTATTGAATGGGTTATTTTTGGTTATAGTAATGCTTTCAGCAGTAATAGTGTAGAATTTCTTAAACCATTTATCGGAGGTTTCGACTGGGCTTTTTTGAAAAATATCGGAGTTAATGATTTAAGTCCTTACTTTATTTCAAATTCTCAAACCTTGGCAGATGGAACAGTAACCGGTACAATACCTCATATTATATTTATTATGTTTCAGGGTATGTTTGCCGTAATTACTCCTGCGTTAATAATAGGAGCATTTGCAGAGCGTATCAATTTTAAAGGTTTTCTGATTTTCAGCATTCTATGGTCTCTTTTTGTTTACAATCCGGTTGCACATTGGGTATGGTCTGCAGATGGTTGGTTGTTTGCACTTGGTGCTCTCGATTTTGCAGGTGGTACAGTAGTACATGTCAATGCCGGTATAGCTGCCATAGTTACTGCACTTATGTTAGGTAAACGTCGAGATTATCAGGGTCATGCATTGCCACCTCATAATATTACATATGTTATTATTGGTGCTTCCATGTTGTGGGTGGGTTGGTTTGGCTTTAATGCCGGAAGTGGTTTAGCTGCAAATGGTTTAGCAGCGAATGCACTTATGGTAACGCATGTTGCTGCAGCAGCTGCAGCGCTTACATGGGCTTTGCTCGATTGGTTTATCGATAAAAAACCAACTGTGGTAGGTGTGAGTACAGGTGCTGTGGCTGGTTTAGTTGCCATAACTCCTGCTGCTGGTTTTGTAAGTGTTGGAGGAGCACTTATCATAGGTATTATGGTTTCCCTTGTATGCTTTGTAATGGTTGCGCGTGTAAAACCCAAACTCGGTTACGACGATTCTCTTGATGCGTTTGGTGTACATGGAGTTGGAGGTATTATTGGAGCTATATTAACTGGAGTGCTTGCAACACCATTTGTACAAGCTGATTACAGCGGAGCTTTATACGGTAATTTTAATCAACTTTGGATACAACTGCTTGCAACCGTAGTTACTATAGCATATTCAGCTGTTGGTACATATATTACATTTAAAGTTACTGATTTGATATTTAAAGTTCGTGCAGTTGACAAGCATGAAGCTTTAGGCTTGGATGAATCGCAACATGGCGAAACTGCTTATACAAACTTTGATTAAAATAAATTATTGTGTTTTTGCAGCGGCAAAAACTATTTAAGTATAACTAAGATTTCTGAAAGTTGAATCATTTTTTTGGTTCAAGGTTAATAAATTTCAGAATCTTGGTTTTTAATAACGAAAACCGATAGATGATTCAGTTCAGATATCGTGTGTTTTTTAGTTTTATTGTTTCAAACAGACTACTTCGTGATGAAATAGTCTGTTTATTTCTCTTTTAATTACAAAATGATTTAAATAATATCATATTAAATACAATTAAGCAATAAAACTAAACTAAATAGTTTAAAATGTAAATTTATAATTTTGTTTTACAAGAAATTTAATACATGACAATAAAACAGTTGTTATAAAATGAAATTATAAATATATATTTACTTTAAATATGTAATTAAAATAATATAAAATATTATAATATGTTATTTATATTTTCTATTAACAAAACATTTTACTAAAAAATAGCTTTGATGTTACAAAAATATTTACTTTTGTATAGTAAATACTAAATAAAAAAATCATATTACAAAATATAATACGACAATAAAAAACAAAAAACAAAATAATTATGTCATCATTAAGATTTAAAGCAGTAGAGGAGGCTTTCAGAAAAAAAGCGTTATGTGTAAGTGCTCCTGAGAAATTCACTTCGAGTTATTACGGAAAATATGTTTTTAATAATGTTGCAATGTCAAAATATTTGACTAAAGAGACATTAAAAGCGCTGAAAAATGTTATTGAAAAAGATGAAGTACTTGATATTTCACTAGCAAATCATATAGCTGCAGGCATGAAACTCTGGGCAACTGAACTAGGTGCAACCCATTACACCCATTGGTTTCAGCCTTTGACTGATGCTACTGCGGAAAAACATGACTCTTTTATTGATTATGTAGGTGCTCCCGGAGAAGCAGTAATGGAAGATTTCTCGGGCAAGATGCTTGCACAGCAAGAACCAGATGCATCTTCTTTTCCAAGTGGTGGAATTCGCAATACCTTCGAAGCACGTGGTTATACCGCATGGGATCCTTCTTCACCAGCATTTGTAATGGATGATACATTGGTGATTCCAACCATTTTCTTTTCATATACCGGTGAATCGCTCGACTATAAAGCGCCTTTGAAAAAAGCATTAGCTGCTGTTGATAAAGCAGCTGTAGAAGTGTGTAAACTTTTCGATCCTAATGTAAAAAAAGTACGTGCATATCTTGGTTGGGAACAAGAATATTTTCTGGTTGACGAAGGTTTATATGCAACACGCCCGGATTTGGTATTAACAGGAAGAACGCTACTGGGACATGAATCAGCTAAAAACCAACAGTTGGAAGATCATTATTTTGGTGCTGTTCCAAGCCGAGTTGCTGCTTACATGAAAGACTTGGAATTTGAATGTTACAAATACGGAATTCCTTTAAAAACCCGTCATAATGAAGTAGCTCCCAATCAGTTTGAACTTGCTCCAATATTCGGTGAAGTAAACTTGGCAGTTGATCAGAATTTGCTTGTTATGTCTATTATGAAAAAAGTTGCCCGTCGGCATGGTTTTCGCCTGCTCTTACATGAAAAACCTTTTGCTGGCATTAACGGCTCAGGTAAACATAACAACTGGTCATTAGGTACTGATACCGGAGTTTTACTATATGCACCCGGTAAAACAGCAGAAGAAAATTTACAATTTATTACATTTATTGCTGCAACATTAAAGGCGGTTCATAAGCACAATGCTTTGTTAAAAGCTTCAATTATGACTGCACAAAATGCACACCGCCTTGGCGCTAACGAAGCACCTCCTGCAATTATTTCGGCATTCCTTGGTTCACAGTTATCAGCAGTGCTTGATAAAATTGAAAACAGTACAAGCGACGAAGCTATTGTAATTGATGACAAGAAAAAACTCAAACTTGATATACCACATATTCCTGAAGTATTTCTGGATAATACCGATCGTAACCGTACTTCTCCTTTTGCATTTACGGGAAACCGATTTGAGTTCCGTGCAGTAGGTTCTTCAGCAAACTGTTCATCTGCTATGGCAACATTAAATACCGTTGTAGCAGAATCACTTATCGAATTTAAAACTTTGGTTGATGCCAAGATGGCTTCAGGTTTAACTAAAGAAAAAGCAATTTTTGAAGTGATAAAAACTTTTATTAAAGAATCAAAGCCTATTCGTTTTGATGGTAATGGTTACAGTCAGGCATGGAAAGATGAAGCTGCAAAACGTGGGCTCGATTGTGAAACAAGTGTACCTGAAATTTACAAAGTAAATACACAACCACAGACAATTGAACTGTTTTCTAAACTTGGAGTATTGTCCGAAAAGGAATTACATGCACGCAATGAAGTAAAATGGGAAACTTATACAAAGAAAATTCAGATTGAAGCTCGCGTTCTTGGAGATTTGGTTATGAATCATATCATACCCCTTGCAACAAAATATCAAAGTTTTCTGCTTGATAATGTATCCAAAATTAAATCTGTATTTTCAGGTGAAAGAGCAGAAAAACTTAGCGAAATGGATACAGCATTAATAGTTGAAATTGGAGAGAGAATATCTACAATCAAAAATGCAGTGGACGATATGGTTGATACTCGCCGCCGATTAAATAAGATTGAACATGAATATGAAAAGGCTAAAGCTTATCATGATGAAGTGGTTCCATATTTTGATACAATTCGTTATAATGTAGATAAACTTGAGTTGATAATAGATGATGAAATGTGGACGCTCCCTAAATACAGAGAGTTATTGTTTATCAGATAAAATTGATTTATTTAAATAAACAAATTTTTCCATAAAAAAATAGTGAGAGCGAACAAGAATCCTCTCACTTTTTTTACACAACAAACTAAAATTACACACATAACTGCGGTTTTCTTTAAAGATAAACGCGTAAAAAAACTGAAAGAAATGGACGTAACAACTTTGCAAACCGATGAATATGAGCAGCAATCGCTATATTCATTTGAAAACGAACATGATGCCTGTGGTGTTGGGCTAATACTTAACATCAACGGTGAAAAATCGCATGAAATCATTGATAAGGGATTGCAGGTGCTCGAGAATATGGTACATCGTGGCGCCGAAAGTGCCGATAATAAAACGGGTGATGGCGCAGGCATTTTAGTACAAATTCCACATGAATTTATTCTGTTACAGGGAATACCTGTTCCTTCGAAAGGTAGATATGGTACCGGACTTGTTTTTCTTCCTAAAGATAAGAACAAGGCAGAGTTATGTCTGAATGTTATTAGAGAAAAACTTGAAAAAGAGTCATTACAACTGCTTGCAGTTAGAGATGTGCCGGTGAACCACCATATTTTAGGTGAAATTTCTGCATCCAATGAACCTCAAATAAAACAAATATTTGTAACAGGGAATCTTAGTCAGGAGGAACTTGAACTTAAGCTTTACGTAGTAAGAAAAAAAATTGAAAAATCAATTTTACAATCTAATCTGGCAAAAGAAAGAAGTTTTTATATTGTTTCTCTTTCTACCCGTCGAATGATTTACAAAGGTATGCTCACCTCACTACAATTGCGTGAGTATTATCCCGATTTATCAAATCCAAATTTCAGAAGTGCAATTGCATTAGTTCATTCACGCTTCAGCACGAATACTTTTCCTACATGGGATTTGGCACAACCATTTCGCATGATAGGGCACAATGGTGAAATAAATACGATTAGAGGAAACCGCCAGTGGATGGAGTCGCGCGAAAGTGTGTTAAAATCCGATCAGCTTGGAAATCTGCAAGAGTTATATCCAATTGTACAGCCAGGAATGAGTGACAGTGCTTCACTCGATAATGTGCTTGAATTTTTAGTTATGTCAGGTAAATCTCTGCCTCATGCCATGGCAATGCTTGTACCTGAAAGTTGGAATACCAAAAACCCGATCTCTGACGAATTACGTGCATTTTATGAGTACCATAGTACTTTTATGGAACCATGGGATGGCCCTGCAACTTTACTTTTCAGTGATGGTAGATATGCCGGTGGTATGCTTGACCGTAACGGTTTACGTCCGGCACGTTATCTGATTACTCATGACAACATGATGGTAATAGCATCAGAAACGGGAACTATTGAAATTGAGCCTTCAAGAATAAAAGAGCGTGGAAGGCTTAAACCCGGTAAAATGTTAATGGTAGATACAAAAAAAGGGGAAGTTTATTATGATGCTGAGTTAAAGGAAAATCTCGCAAAGGCATTTCCTTATCGGGAGTGGCTCAACAGAAATTGTATTAATCTAGAAGATATTTCATCGGGTAGAAGTGTTAAAAATGATTTGCCAGATTACAAAATTCTTCTTAAGGCATACGGATATTCAAAAGAGGACATTGAGCGCTTGATATTGCCAATGGCTTTTGATGGATACGAACCTGTTTCATCAATGGGTAATGATGTAACTCTCGCAGTTTTTTCAGACAAGCCACAAAGGTTGTACAATTACTTCCGCCAGCAGTTTGCTCAGGTTACAAATCCTCCAATCGATCCTATTCGAGAAGAGCTTGTAATGTCATTAACAGGTTACATTGGTTCTGTGCATCAGAATTTACTGGATGCAGCTCCTGAAATTTGTAAAATGGTAAAACTTAAAAGTCCGGTGCTTACAAATACACAGTTTGATATATTAAGCAATCTGAAGTACAAAGGTTTTTCCACAATTTCGTTACCAATGCTTTTCGACCCCAAAAAAGGTGCCGCCGGACTCGAAAAAGCAATTCAGGAACTCTGTCTGGCAGTAGAAAAAGCGGTTGACGATGGCAAAAACTATATTGTTTTATCCGATCGGGGTGTAGATGCTACACATGCTCCCATTCCTTCTTTGTTAGCTGTATCGGCGGTTCATCTTTATCTGGTACAGAAACGCAAAAGAATGCAGATAGATATTGTGGTTGAATCGGCCGAACCACGTGAAGTAATGCACTTTGCACTATTATTTGGATTTGGAGCTAATGCAGTTAATCCTTACATGGTTTTTGCCATTATCAATGAAAAGATTAAATCAGGCGAAATTAATATTGATTTAGATACTGCTAAAAAGCATTACATTAAAGCTGTAAACAAAGGTTTGCTTAAGGTGTTATCAAAAATGGGTAATTCCACTCTTCGAAGCTATCGAGGAGCACACATTTTCGAAGCCATTGGTATTTCTTCAGCTTTCCTCGATAAATATTTTAAAGGAATCAGTTCTTCAATTGAAGGTATCGATATTGAAGATGTCGCCCGCGAAGTAATTGAACCTCATCAAAAAGCCTTTTTCCCTGAAGAGGGCGATGATATAAATCGATTAGAGAATCTTGGACATTATGCTTATCGGGTTAACGGAGAAACACATGCGTGGAATCCCGAAACAATAGCTCGTTTGCAAATAGCTACACGTACAGGTAGTTATGAGAAATACAAGGAATATGCAAAAATTGTGGACGAAAAACCTGCGCCTTCCTTTATTCGCGATCTCATGGATTACAAAACAAATCCGATTGATATTAGTGAAGTAGAACCTGCTGAAAACATTATGAAACGTTTTGTAACAGGTGCTATGTCTTACGGTTCAATCAGTCGTGAAGCGCATGAAGCTATGGCAATTGCCATGAATATAATTGGTGGAAGAAGTAATACCGGCGAAGGTGGCGAGGATCCCGAACGATATAAAAAACGTGCCGACGGTTTAAGTACACGTAGTGCAATTAAACAGGTTGCTTCCGGACGTTTTGGAGTTACAGCCGAATATCTTGTTAACGCTGATGAAATTCAGATTAAAATTGCACAGGGTGCAAAACCCGGCGAGGGTGGGCAGCTTCCCGGACATAAAGTAGATAAGATTATAGCTAAAACCAGACACTCAATTCCCGGAATTTCACTAATTTCGCCTCCGCCACATCACGATATTTATTCAATCGAAGATTTGGCGCAGTTGATTTTTGATTTGAAAAACATCAATCCCTCTGCCATTATCAGCGTTAAACTTGTTTCTGAAACCGGAGTTGGAACTATTGCTGCCGGTGTAGCAAAAGCGAAGGCAGATTTAATTCTTATAAGCGGATCTGAAGGAGGTACCGGTGCCAGTCCTTCAAGTTCAATTAAACATGCCGGTTTGCCTCTTGAAGTAGGTTTGGCTGAAACACAGCAGACTTTAGTTTTAAATAATTTACGCGGACAGGTAAAATTACAGGCTGATGGTCAGTTAAAAACAGGGAAAGATATCATTACATCTGCATTACTTGGTGCCGAAGAATATGGATTTGCAACAAGCGCTCTGATTGTTTTGGGATGTATTATGATGCGAAAATGCCATTTGAATACATGTCCGGTTGGAGTGGCTACCCAAGATGAAGCTTTACGAAAACATTTTGTAGGACGTTACGAATATCTGGTAAATTTCTTCAGATTTTTAGCAGAAGATGTACGTGAACATCTTGCTCGTATGGGTTATAAAAGACTCGATGAGATAATCGGAAAAACTGAATTGATTTCAAGAAGAAATTATGAATCTTCAAATCCGAAAATTAAAAAGGTTGACATTTCAAAAATTACTTTCCAACCTAAAGAATGTAAGAAAGTTCCTCGCAGACAAGTGAAAGCACAGGAACATAAAATTCAAAATGTGCTTGATCATCAGTTGATAAATAAATCTCTCCCTGCACTTGATTTATGTATGCCTGTTGAATTCAATTTGAATATTAAAAATACTGATCGCACAACCGGAGCAATGCTTTCAGGCGAAATTGCAAAAAGATACGGACATGCAGGTTTACCTGCAGATACTATCAGAGCCTATTTTAAAGGTTCTGCGGGCCAAAGCTTTGGTGCTTTTTTGAGCAAAGGTGTGTTTTTTCAACTCGAAGGTGAAGCGAATGATTATTTAGGTAAAGGCCTTTCCGGAGGAAAAATTGTTGTAGTAGTACCACGCGAAAGCACATACCAACCAGAAAAAAATATTATTGCAGGAAATACGTTATTATACGGAGCAACTTCAGGCGAAGTATATATTAACGGTATTGTGGGTGAACGATTTTGCGTACGAAATTCAGGTGCTATTGCAGTAGTTGAAGGTGCAGGTGACCACTGTTGCGAGTACATGACTGGTGGTAGAACAGTTGTGCTTGGACCAACCGGAAGAAATTTTGCCGCAGGTATGAGTGGTGGTGTAGCTTATGTACTCGACGAAGCCGGAAATTTTGACTATTTCTGTAATATGGAAATGGTTGAACTTTCGCTTATTGAGGACAGTGCTGACAATAAGGAATTATTTGGGTTGATTTCTGCACATTATAAATATACCGGAAGTAAACTTGCACGTAAAATTCTCGATAATTGGAAAGATTATGTTGATAAATTCATTAAAGTAGTTCCTATTGAATATAAAAAGGTTCTGCAGGAAGAAAAAATGGAAGCAATCAACAAAAAAATTGCCCAGGTTGAGAGAGACTATTAAGTTTTGGTTAATAAGTTAATTGGTTAATTAGTTGATTACTAAATTGACTGGTAAGAAGCAATAAAATTATAAAAGTAACAAACTAAAAACAGAACCTGAAAGTTACTCTAATTTGAGTAGATTTCAAGGGATTAAAGAATATGGGAAATCCAAAAGCATTTATGATGATACCCCGCAAAGAAGCGGGTTATCGTCCCGTAAACGAAAGAATTTACGACTTTGGCGAGGTTGAACAAACATTAAATCGGGAAGACAGAAAATTGCAAGCTTCTCGTTGCATGGATTGCGGTATTCCTTTTTGCCATTGGGCATGTCCCCTTGGAAATAAAATGCCCGAATGGCAGGATTTGATTTATAAGGGAAAATGGCAGGAGGGAGTTGATAATCTTCACGAAACAAACAATTTTCCTGATTTTACAGGACGCATTTGTCCTGCACCATGCGAAAAATCTTGTGTTTTAGCATTGCACGAATCACCTGTAACAATTCGCGAAAATGAATGTTCGGTAACAGAAGTTGCTTTTAATGAAGGACTTATTAAGCCACGTCCGCCTAAAACCAGGACTGACAAAAAGATTGCGATAATAGGTTCCGGTCCTGCAGGTCTGGCTGCTGCTCAGCAACTCAATCGAAAAGGACATAATGTAACAATTTTTGAGAAAGATAACAGTCTTGGTGGATTACTACGTTACGGAATTCCAAATTTCAAATTGAATAAAAATATCATTGACAGGCGTTTACAACAGTTGCTTGATGAGGGTATTATTTTTAAACCCAATACTGAAGTAGGGAAAACTATTTCAGGGAAAGATATTTTAAGAAAATTTGATGCTGTATGTATCGCCATTGGTGCTGGACAACCACGCGATATTAATCCTAAAGGCAGAAATCTTAAAGGAATTCACTTTGCTATGGAATTTCTTGCACAACAAAACCAGTTGATAATGAACGAAAATGTTCCTGCAAAAGAAATTATCAATGCGAAAAACAAGAAAGTTCTGGTAATTGGGGGTGGAGATACCGGCTCTGATTGTGTGGGAACATCTGTTCGACAAGGTGCTGTAAAGATAACTCAGATTGAGATTTTACCTAAACCGCCCATTGGCAAAAATCCTGAAACTCCATGGCCATATTATCCCAACATCTTGAAAACTTCAACATCCCACGAAGAAGGTTGCGAACGTCGCTGGAGTTTAAATACAATCGAATTCAAAGGTGAAAATGGCACTGTAAAAGAAGTGGTGGTAGAAGAAGTGGAATGGACTAAAGATGC
>CAZDSY010000082.1:0-14298 GCA_964508285.1 uncultured Paludibacter sp. | reverse complement strand
GATTTATTTTACTGATAATCTTATGTTTATGGGCTTTTTAAGGGTCGACTATTTAACTTTGAAAAAACAACTGCATTGGTTGAAACCGGGATTTATAAATATATTCGTCATCCATTATATGCATCGCTCATGTATATGAGTTGGGGTATGACTTTGAAGAATCCTACATTTATACTGATAATTTTGACTATAACAGCTTCCTGGTTATTTTATATTACAGCTAAAAAAGATGAAAAAGAATGTATTGAATACTTTGGTGAAAAATACTCTAAATATATGAAAAATAGCAAAATGTTTATTCCTTTTGTGTTTTAAACACGGTATTTTTAAGGTGTAACCTTATCAATACCTTCAACAGGAACAGTTAATTTTAAACTTCGCTTTTTGGGATTTAATATGTTATTTTTTAAAGCTTTAATCTTTAATTCCTTTACTCCTTCAACAAAGATATTCGCCATTTCCAACGCACCTTTTTCTACAAAATGCGTATCATCCTGTCTGCCATTCGGCATGCTTTTCCAAACGCCCGGTTCAATATGCATAAATAGTTTTTTCGATTCTTCAACGCCATATTTTTTCAGAATTTCCTCACTCTTTGTTTCCAAATCAATTAAAGGTACTTTCATTTCGGTTGCTACGCGGATAATTGCTTGCGGATAAACCGGATGTGTATCAATAAGATTTCCGATAGAATCAAATTTTCGGCGAGCTACAGGTGTACATAATATTGGATTAGCACTTTTAGCCCTTACATCACGGACAAAACGACGGAAATTTTCCTCAAAATCGGGCAATGGTGTGAATGATTTCTTAGTTTCCACTTCATCGTTGTGCGAAAATTGAATAACTACAAAATCACCTGCAGATACTCTTTGAATCAAAAAATTCCATCTTCCTTCAGCTATAAATGTTTTGGTGCTTCGTCCGTTACGGGCATGATTTTCAATTATAACATTGTCGTTAAAAAACGTTGGTAAAACCATTCCCCAACCTCTCTCAGGATTGTCAGTGGGTGAACTTTTATCGGCCATGGTTGAGTCACCCACAAGAAATAATCTAACAGGTTTATTTTTACCAGAACATAATAATAAAGAAATTAAAATGACTGAAATTGCAAAATATATACTTTTCATTTATAATTATTTATTATTAATAATGTAAATTTTTACTTCAGGATTCCAATTGTCGTTACCTGCCAAAACATTTTCAACTGTCCATTCTTTTGCTTGTTCATCAGTTAACTGATGTGACCATTCTACCCTATTTGATATATTAGCTCCTATTCCAATATTTTTGTATTCACCGTAAAAAATGGTTTTTTCAGCTTCTGTTTTATTCCAGTTATTCCATCCATGAGGATGAATAAAATCTCCCAACTCACATTCTCTGAAAACGGTTTTTGCAAAATTTCTCCATGGGCGGCCAAGATACATTTTTTTTACTTCCGGTTGTGCAGTTAACCGACATTTATAAAACAAATATCCAAATCTTGTATTTTCACCGGTTGAAGCTGCCGTTATATAGGAGTCTTTTAAACTATGAATATTACATTGATCAAAAACTGCTGTTGACGAACCAAAAATAAAGTCAGTAGTACCTTCGATAAAGCAATTAATATAATACTGCCTGCTGTTTTCAGAATAAGTATAAAGCGTATCCTGAAAGCCAAGAAAACGACAATTGTTAAATATAGAACGATCTGAACTTATATGTGCTGCAACGGCTTGTCCCACTGGTCCTGCAGTGTTCTGAAAAGTGATATTAGATGCCTGAAAATCGTTACCATAAATAAAAACGGTAGAAGAGCCCGATGTTCCGATATCTTCACCAAAAACGTTTTTTTTCTGTGCCCAATCGCCATAAGCTATGATGGTTTTCTCAACACTCTCGCCAATAAAACTTATCATTTGCTTTGAAGATGGCACAATAAGTTTTTCGTTATAGGTTCCGTTTTGGATAAATATTCTTGTTCGTTTACGCCGATAATCAGGTACAGCGTTCACTGCTGCTTGTATTGTAGTAAAATGCCCTGAGCCATCTTTTGAAACCACAAAATCGGCAGAATCTGTTGTGAAATTAACTTTTACAACATTTACAGAATAAATTTTGGGATGTGCAATGAAAGAAAAAATAATTACAAAGAAAATGTATTTTTTAATCATGTGTTATTAAAAAAATCAATTTGAAAAAAGACACAATATTTTGAAAATGAATGAATTGAAATTATTATTTAATTCTTTTTATAAGATAAACGCTGTTAGGTGCAAGCACGCTGACTGGTATTTTTGAAAACTCATATTTAATTTTTTAATTTCTTCTAAAGATATGTTAGTTATAAATCTACAAAAAAAATATATGTATAAGTAAATGAAATGTAATTATTTACCTTATAAATTTTATAAACTTTAAACTCTTAGCACAACATTCACTATTATCATTAATGCTCAATTTATAGAATTTTATTTAGCAAGTTCAATAGCAGCCAGAATAAACGGACCTACCGCTTTTGGGTCATCATTGCGAACGGGCTCACTGATATAGTATTCATAAGAGCCATCGCGGTAAGGATTGCCACCCAAACCTGCTACACTGCAACAGCGTGTTATGGATATGGTACCATCTTCATTTGCCTGTGTACTATATTTTGTAATACCATTAAAGATTTTTTCAGCTTCAGTTTTAAATTTCTTGGGCAAATATCCTTTGTTTGCTCCCTTTGCCATCGCATAGCAATACATAATAGTTCCGGTCGACTCTAAATAATTTCCTTTCTTCTTTGGCATATTTGTAACCTGATACCACATACTTGTTTTTTTGTCCTGAAATTTAAGCAAATTATTAGATAAACGGTTTAAAATCAGAATTAAATCAGGTCGATTCGGGTGATCTATCGGAAAATAATCCAGCACATCTACAATTGCCATCATATACCAACCAATGCTTCTGCTCCAAAAGTTTGGTGATTGGCCGGTTTTAGTATTTGCCCATTTCTGCGTTTTACTTTCGTCCCAACCATGATAGTTTAATCCTGTTTTTGGATCAAGCGTATATTTATCGGCTATTTTAAACTGACGGTAAACATCGTCGAATAATGTAGGCTTATCGAAAATAGCTGCATAACGACAATAAAAAGGTGAACCCATATACAAACCATCGAGCCAAATCTGATGAGGATAAACTTTTTTATGCCAAAAAGCCCCTTCGGAAACTCTCGGATGAGTTTTGAGCTGACTTCGAAGTAACTCGATTGCTTTTAAATATTTCACATTTCGGGTTTGATTGTAAATGTCAAATAAAAAGTTACCACCGTTCAAGCGGTCAATATTGTAATCATCAACTTTATAGGTTTTAATCTCACCATTGTCATTCACAAAAAAATCTGCAAATTCTTTTACATATTCATAGTATTTTTTATCGTTAGTAAAAAGATACAACTCCATTAATGATTTGGCTATCAACCCTTGAGTGTAGTCCCACTTGGGAGTCTTCACAAAATCGGACATCCAAAGTTCTGGATTGTGTTTTAATTGTGTTTGAGCAATTTTTAAAGCCCAATCTTTATAATCAGTTTTTGATTTTGATTTTACATCTGGTAAAAGAATAAAAAATGAAAGGGTGATAAAAAGTAGTTTTTTCATGACTTATGTAATAATCTGTTTTGTTTTACAAAGTTGATAATTTTATTTCAAAACGGAGTAAAGAAATTGTTTTAAAGAGTAAAAAAATTGACAAGAAAAAAATCAAACTATATTCATGAAAAATATATAGTGTTTACAATACAATTAATTTTTAAAAAGGTGCTGCAATAATTCATAATAAAAAAATAAAAATACTACTTTTGCATAATAATTATTCAATCATAAAAACTTTGAATGAAACCAATTATACCTCAGGTTGATAGAGATTTAATAAAAAAGGAACTTACAAAAGAAAAGTTTTTACGACCTACCAACAAAGCTGATAACGAGATTTATGTGATTACCGCGCATGATTCACCAAACGTGATGCAAGAAATCGGACGTTTGCGTGAACTATCATTTCGCTGGGGAGGCGGTGGCACAGGCAACGAAATTGATACTGACAGATATGATTTTTTGGAAAAGCCTTTTAAACAGCTAATAGTATGGAATCCTAAAGATGAAGATATAATCGGTGGATACAGGTTCCTAAATGGTTGGGATGCAGAAATAAATGAGGAAGGTCAGCCCGATTTAGTGATGTCACATCTTTTTAAATTCAGTGAAAAGTTTATTAAAGAATATTTACCCCACAGTATTGAATTGGGTAGAGCATTTGTACAGCCTGATTATCAAACAACTAAAATGGGGTTTAAAAGCCTCTTTGCACTTGATAATCTTTGGGATGGACTTGGCGCTCTCATTCATTCCACTGAACAAGCAAAGTATTTTATTGGGAAAGTAACAATATATAATTCATTCAATACAATTGCACGTGAGCTGATATATGAGTATATGGATAGATACTTTCATGATTACGAACGACTTGTAGAACCAAAAGTGCCTGTTGAAGTAAGTGAAGAAACCAAATTAAAAGCTCAAAAAATTTTTGAGGGAAACGATGTTGCAGGTGATTATAAACTATTACAGAAAGCTGTTCGTTCAGAGGGTGAAGTTGTTCCCCCACTTTTTAGTGCTTATATCGGTTTATCAAACACAATGCGAATGTTTGGAAGTATGATCGACCACGATTTCAGTTCAACTTTCGAAACCGGAATTATGGTTACTATGGATGATTTGCTTGAAGTTAAAAGAATGAGATACATTCAGCCTTATATAGATTATCTGAAAAATGCTTATAAAGTTCAGAAAACAGTTCGAAAAAAAGAAAAAGCGGTACGTAAGTTGACAAAAAGAAAATATAAAGATGATTAAACTAAAAATGCCTTTGATAAATTATCAGAGGCATTTTTAGTTTCATAATTATTCTGCCATATTATGAAAAACATTTTGCACATCTTCGTCATCTTCAATTTTTTCCAATAACTTCATAACTTGTGCCTTTTGTTCTTCGTTCAATTCTTTCATGTCGTTTGGAATACGCTCAAATTCAGCACTATGTATTTCAAATCCGTTTTCTTCGAGATATTTCTGAATGGCAGAATACGACTGAAATTCACCGTACAAAATTATGCTGTCTTCATCCTGAACTACTTCGTCAACACCAAAATCAATCAATTCAAGTTCGAGATCATCTATTGAAGCTCCATCTTTCATTCCAATTTTGAAAACGCATTTATGGTCGAAAAGAAATTGAAGTGAACCTGTAGTTCCCAACGAACCACCATAACGATTGAAATAACTACGTATATTCGCAACAGTACGTGTTGGATTATCGGTAGCGGTTTCTACTACAATGGCTATCCCGTTTGGTCCGTAACCTTCGTACACCATTTCTTTGTAATCAGCTTCGTCTTTTGATGTAGCCTTTTTTATTGCCCTTTCCACGTTTTCCTTGGGCATGTTTTCTTTTTTCGATTGCTGTATCAGAACCCTTAAACGTGGATTTGTTTCGGGGTCAGAACCCCCTTCGCGAGCTGCGATAGTAATTTGCTTTCCTAATTTGGTAAAAACGCGAGCCATATTGCCCCAGCGTTTCAGTTTTGTAGCTTTACGATATTCAAATGCTCTTCCCATATAATGTAGAATTTTATTACCCCCAGCCCCTAAAGGGGAGTAAGAGATAGAAATTATTTATATTTATCTTAATTGTATGCTAATTAGTTTTTTTGTTTTCTAACTTAGAAACTGCTAAAAAACGCCTTCGATATAAAATAAAGCTTTATCAAAAAAAACGCCTGCAAAATTATCAAAAAAACGCCTGAAATAAAATTCTTTCCACAAGTTTTTGAAAAACAAACCAAACGATAAAATGTAAAAATTAATCAATCTATTTTGATTAACTTCGTAATCAATTATATATTAACCATTTAATTGGCATATTCCGCAAGCGGAGTCTTCTTTTCACTACGATTGACATATTTTTAATAAATTGTCAAATTACTACTTATTTTATTCCCGGAAAATTTACCAAAAATAAGGTTTCAGTTGCACGAGTGAATGCTGTGTACAACCATCGGTAAAAATCAGAATTTATTTGTTCTTCAGAAATTTGCCCTGGATCAACAAAAACTTTTTTCCACTGCCCCCCCTGGGCTTTATGACAGGTTATAGCATAGGCAAATTTTACTTGCAAGGCATTAAAAAACTCGTTTTCATACACTTTTTTTATCATAAGTTTGCGGTTAGTTATTTCGGGATAATCTTCACAAATTGCTTCGAAAAGTTTCTGGTGCAGTTCATTTGCCTGCGCAGGTGAATCCGATTGTAATATATCAAGCCAAATACGTGCATCAATTTCCCAGTCATAATCGAGTGAACGAAGGGTAAGATCTGCAAAACGAAATCCGTACATTTCGTGATGTTTTCTTATTCGAACTATTTCAACTATATCGCCATTAGCAATAAAATCAATTTCTTTGTAAGGTTTGTTCCAAAAATAGTTATTTTTAGTTACCATTAGCAAATCTCCGTTGGTCAGTTCATCTTCACGTAGCATAACACGGTTTCTGATTCCGTTGTTGTACATATTGGCGCGTTTGTTGGTGCGTGTTACTACAATTGTATCCTCCACTCCCACTCCACTGTAAGCTCGCTGAATTTCATCTATTAAATCGCTGCCATTTAAATATTTTACATCCGAAAAATCAGCAGTTTCAAATTCAGGAAAAGTATTTGTTTCGTCTTCGAGCAATTTTAAACGCAAATTTGTAGCATTGTAAAGAATCCCGCTTTCCAATGCCTGACGCACAACTTCGGTCAATGTAAACTGATGAACTGCAAGTCCGTAACCAGCAAGTTTGTCATGTTCGAGCGCCGGACTGTGAGGTTGCATTACCGGCGGTAACTGAGCGGTATCGCCCAGCAGCAATAAACTGCATTCATCGCCCTGATACACGTAATCAACCAAATCGTCAAGCAAACGGCCTGAGCCAAACTCTGTATCTCCACCGTTATTCGAAATCATGGATGCTTCATCAACAATAAAAAGCGTGTTACGGTGCAAATTATCGGCCATTTGAAAACGAAATTCGCCCATGGCTTTCTGACGGTAAATGCACTTATGAATTGTGAATGCAGGATAACCGGAGTAACCTGAAAGAACCTTCGCAGCCCTGCCGGTTGGTGCAAGCAGTACTGTTTTTTGTTCGAGCTGATGTAATGCCCTTACCAAAGCGCTGATAACACTTGTTTTCCCCGTTCCGGCATATCCACAGAGCAGAAAAACCTTTTCCGGGTGCGTATCGGTTACGAACTCACCCAGTTTTTCAATCAACGTTTCCTGGCCTATTGTTGGCACAAAAGGCAGTTGGCTTCTAATTTTATCAGCAATAAATTTGTGTAACATGATTGCAAAAGTACAATTTTACAACGGGATTACTTTGCCTCTTTTGACTTTATTTTCTACTTGAAATCGAAAGTAATTGTATATTTTTGTAGAAAATAATTCCCGAATTCTCAATAAAATGATATAATGATGAAACAGCAAACAAATTTTTACAAAAAAAAAATTCTGATATTGATAACTATTTCAATTATCAATTCATTTATTATCAGTTTATCAGCAAAAAATTCATGGAATTTTGAAACATTAAAAACGAGTAATTCTACAACATACTCCAGTAATGTAATAACAACTGAAGGCGCATGGTGCTGGTTTGCCGATCCCAGAGCATTGTATTACGAAAATGAATCGGGTTCAATTAAAAACACCTATATCGGGTATATAGATATTCATGGAAACATTAAAGCTACACAGCACAATGCATTTACCGGAAAAACCCACGAAGTATTGATTCGCTCCTATTTTCAGCCGGACGATCACAACAATCCATCGTTTTTAATACTTCCCGATGAACGTGTGATGATATTTTACTCCCGACATACGGATGAAGCTTGTTTTTATTATCGCATTTCGAAACTTCCGGGAGATATTACCACACTTGGTGAAGAAAAAAAACTTGTTACTGCCAACAATACTACTTACCCGAATCCTTATATTCTTTCTGATGACCCGAATCATATTTATTTAGCCTGGCGCGGAATCAACTGGCATCCTACCATTGCGCAACTTTCAATGCCTGATGCAAACGATGATGTACAATTTACCAAAGGTCCGTTTCAGATTGTTCAATCCACGGGCGCGCGTCCTTATGCTAAATATGTATCGAACGGCAAGGACCGTATCTATCTGACTTACACCACCGGACATCCCGATAATGAATATCCGAATTATGTTTATTATAATTATATCGATATAAATTCATTTCAATTGAAAGATATAAAAGGAAATTTACTTGGAACGGTTGGCAACGGTGTGCATAATGTGAATAAAACCACCTATCCTGCAAGTTATCCTTTTGCAATGGTAGATATGCCTACAAATCAGCGCGATTGGGTATGGCAAACTGCATTAGGTAAGGATGGAAATCCTGTGATTGCCATGGTACAAATCAGCAACGATAAAAATTCACACAATTATTACTACGCAAAATGGACCGGCACAGAATGGCGGAAAACATTTTTGGCAAATGGAGGCGGAAAATTTCATCAAACTGCCGGATTGGAGCTTTGTTATAGTGGTGGAATGGCGCTGGATGAAGAAAATCCTGATATTGTTTATTGTTCGGTTCCTGTGGCAGGTACCTCGGGTACGATTTATGAAATTAAGAAATATGTAATTGGCGATAATGGAAATGTAATATCAAATGAAAATATTACTACAAACTCATTACTTAATAATGTAAGACCATTTATAATTACAGGTTCGCAAAAAAGTCCCTATCGACTGATTTGGATGTATGGTAATTATTACGACTGGATTGTTAGTTCTACGCGTCCATTGGGTTATAATACAGGAATTAACGCTGATTTTTCTTTCCCTTCTGAAAATGTAAATCTTAATGATGGATTAATTGTTAATGAACTGTTTAACGAAAATGTAAGCGGTACAGCAAAAACTTCCGAAGGAGTATTGATAACAACTAAAACTTCAAATGCAACCTTCAATGTTGAAAATCTTCAGGAATTATCTGTTTCGTTATCGACATATATTTACGAAGGGGCTTATGAAGGCATTCTTTTCAAAATAGGTAATTTAACATACAGCCTGGATGGTTCAACATTGAAACCTAAAGTTACCATTGATAATGTAATTTACAGTAGCTCGAACGTTTTGGGAACTTCGGATGTTTGGACAACTCAAGCTCGTGGAACAAGTGGTGCATGGTACACTCCTACGAAACTAAAATTCTTTAATCTTACACTAACATATTCCAACAATATTCTCAGAATTTACAGAAACGGACTTGTGGATCAGACAATTATAACCGATAAATTTGTTCCGGGGAATGTAACAATCGGTGGATTTGAAGGTTGGACTGAAGATTGCCTCATTTATAATCGGGAATTGAACAATGCTGAAGTGAAGAAACTTACCGAAACAAGTATTGCTTACACACTTAAAACAAATTTGATAGCTGAAATTGAATTGGAAACTTTAAATGTTCCTGCAAATGTATTTACTGATTTAGTTTTACCAACTAAATCTTCTTCGGGCAATAATATTACTTGGACATCTGATAATCCCGGATTAATTTCAAACAACGGACTAATAACATTTCCGTCTGAAAATACTTCTTTAAAACTTACTGCAACAATAGGAAGTGCTGCCAAAACATTTAATGTTACAGTTTTCCCAAGAAATATTGAAAACAATAAATTGCTGATATACAATTTTGAAAATGATGATATTTATACTGTTGGTTCTGCTAAATTCGTACGTGATAAATCAGGCAAAAATAACGATGCCAATATAATGGGAAACGCTGTAATTAATGGAACGCTTGATATTAGTGCCAATACAGCCTCAGGATTTAGCACGAATGGTTATGTGCTCGTACCCAAAGGTATTTTGACTAATTTACGCAGTTACACTTTTATGGTCAAAATTAAACCTGCAAGTCTCACATCGCAACCACGTATTTTTGATTTTGGTTCGGCAAGCGGTAATAGTATATTTTTGCGTTCAGCTGCCTTTACTGCCGGATTTAAATATAATGGTGGCACCACAACTTTAATTAATTCATCAACAGCACTTATTGCTAACCAGGAAGCTAAAGTTGCCATGGTTTACGATGCTAAAACTAAAATCACAAAGGTTTATCTTAACGGCAACGAAACTGCATCGGCTTCCACAATTTTGTACGAACCATATCAACTTACAGCGATTGGCCCTGATAGTAGGAATTATATTGGTCGTGCACAATGGTGGGATACTTCTGAAGCTGCGAATAATGTTGATTTTAAGGGAACTATTGACGATTTTTTTTTGTTTGATATTTATCTGACACAAGCTGAAATAATACAACTTCAAACAGCAATCGACAATATTAGTAATGATAGATTAAACAGTTTCATAATCAGTCCGAATCCTGTCGAAAAAAAATCAACTTTTGAACTTTCAGAAATCAATAAATCGTTGATGAAAAATGGAAAAATTGAAGTAGAAATAATCAATTCGGTTGGTCAAAAGATTTACAATTCTTCAATCGAATATTTACCTATTCAAATAAAATCACCGGAGGAAAGCGGTTTGTATTTTGTTAAAATAACTTCGGGTAATACTTCATATTTAGCAAGCAAAATTATTGTAAAATAAATATTTACTTACAATAAGTTGCAAATATTTATTTTAAAATATACTTCCTGAATATCATCTTTTTGATGCATGTTTTTGTAAAGAAACACAAATAAAATTCAAAATTATTACAAATTATCTATCTTTGTATCATCAAAAAAAATGTCAGTTTTTTTGATGATATTTTTTTTCGAAATTTATAATCTCACATTTTAAAAATCATGAAAAAAATAAGTTTTGCATTTATGTCATTATTATTTATTGCTTGTGGAAGTCAGCATACAACCACACCTAAAATTGAAGATTTCAATTATAAAGTAGAACGGTTTGCCGATATCGAAATTTTACGCTACCGCGTTCCCGATTTTGAATCCTTATCGTTGAAACAAAAAGAGCTAATATATTATCTGACACAGGCTGCACTCGAAGGTCGAGATATTCTTTTCGATCAGAACAACCGATACAATCTGTTGGTACGCCGTACTCTTGAGACTATTTATGAAAATTATAACGGCGATAAAAATAGTGTTGATTTTCAGTCTTTAACAACATACCTGAAACAGGTTTGGATGGGAAACGGTATTCATCACCATTATTCCGAAGATAAATTTACTCCTGAATTTTCGAAAGCATTTTTTGCTGATGCAATCAAATCAATCGATGCTCAAAAATTTAAAAATGTACTTCAACCGGGTGAAACAGTTGATAATCTGATAGATAAACTTACTCCGATTATTTTCGATCCTTCGGTAATGCCCAAACGTTCTAATCAGGCAGAAGGTGCTGATTTAATACAAACTTCATCAGTCAATTATTATGGCGAAGAAATTACCCAAGCCGAAGTTGAAGCATTTTACCGAACTATGAAAAATTCTTCTGATTTGCGTCCTATTTCATACGGACTGAACAGCAAATTAGTGAAGGAAGACGGAAAAATTGTGGAAAAAGTATGGAAAGTTGGAGGAATGTATTCAGCAGCGATTGAGAGAATTGTATATTGGCTTGAAAAAGCTGCCGGAATTGCCGAAAACGACAAACAAAAGGAGGTAATATTCACATTGATAGATTACTATAAAACAGGCGATTTGAAGAAATTCGATGAATATGCCATTAAATGGGTGCAGGATTTGGATTCGCGCATCGATTTTGTAAACGGATTTACTGAAACATATGGCGATCCACTCGGTATGAAAGCAAGTTGGGAGTCAATTGTGAATTTTAAAAACGAGGAAGCTACCAAACGCACCGAAATTATCAGTTCTAATGCCCAATGGTTCGAAAAAAACTCACCTATCGATCCACAATTCAAAAAAGAAAATGTAAAGGGTGTATCAGCAAAGGTTATTACGGCTGCCATTCTGGGCGGCGATTGCTATCCCTCCACTCCTATCGGCATTAATTTACCCAATTCAAACTGGATTCGTGCTGAATATGGTTCAAAATCAGTAACAATTGATAATATCACAGAAGCTTATGACCGTGCATCTATCGGTAGTGGTTTTCTTGAAGAATTTATGTGGAGCGATGTCGAACGTGAACGCGCCGAGAAATGGGGTTATATCACCGATAATCTTCACACTGACTTGCACGAATGTTTGGGACATGGTTCGGGAAAACTCTTGCCGGGAGTTGATCCTGATGCGTTGAAAGCGTATGGTTCACCCATTGAAGAAACCCGTGCCGATTTATTCGGGTTGTATTATATGGCTGATAATAAAATGCTTGAACTTGGTTTGTTAACCGATAAAGATGCCTACAAAGCAGCCTATTACCGTTATCTTATGAATGGTTTAATGACACAACTCACACGTATTCAGCCGGGTAAAAACATTGAACAAGCACACATGCGTAACCGACAACTTATTGCAGCGTGGGTGTACGAAAAAGGTAAACCTGAAAACGTAGTTGAACTGCGTGTACGCGATGGGAAAACTTATGTGGTTGTAAACGATTATGAAAAACTGCGCAGTTTATTCGGAGAATTACTTGCTGAAATTCAGCGAATTAAATCAACCGGTGATTTTGAAGCCGCAAAATATCTTGTAGAAACCTATGCGGTAAAAGTGAATCAGAATATTCATAAAGAAGTGCTTGAACGGTATAAAAAACTGAATTTGGCTCCCTACCGCGGTTTTGTAAATCCTGTTTATACGCCAGTAACCGATAAAAAAGGAAATATAACCGATATAAAAATTTCGTACGACGAAAATTATGTCGATCAACATTTAAGATATTCAAAAGAATACTCGGTTTTACCAACATTCAATTAATACTGAAAAGCGAATCTGTAAAATCAGGTTCGCTTTTTTAAATTTCATTTATGAATATTCCGTTTATCAGAATTAAAAATATTCAATTTATTTATTTGATATTGGTTTTTCTCTTATTTCTGAATAAAGTAACAACCAATGCACAAACTCCCGATTTTTCACTTGTAGGTTATGCGTATGAAACTACAGGCGGAGCAGGAGCACCTGTGGTGTATGTAACTAATTATAACGAACTGAAAATTTTTGCCGAAAATTCAACTCCATATACAATTTATGTAAACGGAACCATTGAAAACGGCGCCGATGGCGGGTCAATACGATTAAAAAGTAACAAAAGCATTATTGGTGTTGGCACCACAGCATTTATGAACGGAGTAGGTTTTACCATAAATGGTTATAACAATATAATTATCCGTAATATCCGTTTTTCGATGATAGGCGTAACCACCCGAACCGACAAACCGAATGTATATAGTTCTACGGGCGACGAAGGCCGTCCGCAAATTCTTACGAATGGTGGCGATTGCATACGGTTAACCGGAAATTGTTACAATGTATGGATTGACCATTGCGAATTTTTCAACGAAGACCCTGCAATTCAGACTAATATTGATTTATATGATGGTTTGATTGATATTACCGGAACAAGTTACAATGTAACCGTTTCGTGGAATTATATGCATGATCATCATAAATCACATCTTGTTGGTTCGTCCGATACCGATAATTTCGACCGCCGCATCACTTTTCACCACAATTATTTCCAGAATTTAAAAAGTCGGCTGCCATTCTACAGGTTTGGTAAAGGACATGTTTTCAACAATTATTACTACAATTGTCCTTCGGCCATTAATTCGCGCATGGAAGCCTGTTTATTAGTGGAAAAAAATTATTTCGAAAACGTAAGTTCTAAGTCGGTTTTCGATACAGGAAGCATTCTTCCCGGATACGCAATACTGTCTGATAATGTGTTTGTTAATTCAAAAACACCCGTAATTTCTTCGTGTGAAAGCTTTGCTATTCCTTACTCTTACAGTCATGTTTTGACAAACGCAGCCAATGTTAAAGAAATAGTGAAAAATTATGCCGGAGTTGGTAAAATTACTACAGGTACCGAAACGCCTGTAACAAACGATTATCGTTTAATCTCAACAACTAATCATTTGGAAATCAAATGTAATAATGTTAAAGAACTAAAAGTATATAACCTAAATGGTAAACAAATTATTACAACTCAAAAGAATTTTTTCTCAACCAAAAACCTTGCGAATGGGGTTTATATTGTTTATTTGCTTGATAATTCGGGAGAAAC